>USQZ01000031.1 GCA_900556975.1 uncultured Clostridium sp.
TTATAAGCCCTTTTAGGGCAAGTTCAAACCACGCGTTTTACACGTGGTTATGATTCTATATATGAGAGATATATAAATGAAAAAATTGTTGAAAAAGGATTGATAAAAAAATTGCAGTAATATAAAATGTGAAAGTGAGTTAAAGCGAAAAATGGAGGAATATATATGGAAGAGATGTTTGATGTTTTAAATGAATGGGGCGTGTATACTGGTGAAGTTGCTTCTAGAGATAGATGTCATACAGAAGGATTATGGCATAGAGCGGTGTATGGTTTTGTTATAGATAAAAATAAAAATGTTTTATTGCAAAAAAGAAGTGCAAATAAGAAAACATGGCCTAATATGTGGGATGTAACAGTTGGCGGACATGTTGATGCTGGCGAGTTTGGAAGACAAGCTTTAATTAGAGAAGCAAAAGAAGAATTGGGATTAGATATTACTGATGATGAAATAAAATATTTAGTTGGTTCTGCATCTATTGATACAGCTAAGGGAATTAATAAACATTACAATGAGTGTTATTTAATTTTAAAAGATGTAGATGTATCAGATATAAAATTACAAAAAGAAGAAGTTTCAGAAGTTCGTTATTTTTCTAAAGAAGAAATATTGGAAAGAATAGATAATAATTTAGATGGATTGACTACTAAGACAGGTTCTTGGACTTTCTTAAAGAAATTATTGGAGATGTAATATTGACAAGTGTAGAAAAAACTAATATACTTATAGCTGTCGATTATAGAGAGAATCTGTAACATTCCGAACCAGAAGGAAACTCTATTTTATAGGATTATATGATTTCAGTGCGAATGAATTTAAAACTATAACAGAAGAGTACAGCTAGATGGTGTGTGATGAATAGAAATCATATAATACCAAATATGAAGTGGTTTACTTTGTATTTGGTATTTTTGTGTTGGAAAAAAGTCAATGCAAATGTAGCCAATTTACGACATAAGCATTTATGAAAGGAGGTTAATAAATTAATTTAAAGTAAAAAGCTAAATTTTTTTAGAAAGAGAAGTAAATGTACTTCTAACTACTAGAAAGGATGGAGAAATGATTGAATTAGAAAATATTACAAAAACGTACAAGGTTAGCAAAAGAGATGCAGGAATAAAAAATGCATTTAAGAATTACTTTAAAAGAAATTATGCTGAAGTTAAGGCACTTGAAAATATTTCATTTAAGATTGACGAAGGAGAAATGGTAGGTTATATTGGACCGAATGGAGCTGGAAAGTCTACCACAATAAAAATAATGTGCGGAATTTTAACACCGGATTCGGGAAGGTGTGTAATTAATGGAATGGTGCCGTATGAGGACAGAAAAGAATATGTAAAAAATATTGGCGTAGTGTTCGGAAACAGATCTGGTTTATGGTGGGATGTGCCAGTAGAGGATTCGTTTGAATTATTAAAAGAGATTTATAACATCCCAGAAGAAAAATATAAAGAGCAAAAAGAGCTTTTGACTGAAATGTTAAATATAAAAGAGATTATAAAAACTCCTACAAGACAATTGAGTTTAGGTCAAAGGATGAGATGTGAAATTGCTGCAGCTTTTTTGCATGATCCTAAAATTGTATTTTTGGATGAGCCTACAATTGGTCTTGATAGTACTTCTAAAATTGCTGTTAGAGATTTTATTAAGAAAATTAATAAGGAAAAGAAAACAACTATAATTCTTACAACACATGATACAGGCGATATTGAAGCTTTAACTAAGAGAATTATTTTGATTGGTAAAGGTAATGTTTTGTTAGATGGAAGTTTGAATAGTTTGATGAAAAAATATAATAAGAAGATTCTTAATATAAAATATACTGGAAAGCTTCCAACAGATTTTCCAAAAATGAAAATTGTTGAAAAGAGTAAAAATGAAATTAGATTAGAAGTTAATGAGAATGAATTGAAGTTGGCAGAGGCAATTAATTTTCTTTCAAATAACTTGAATATTCAAGATTTAGAAATAAAAAATACAAGTATAGACGATGTGGTTGCGAATCTATATAAAGAATATGAGATATAGGAGGAGCGGATACATGGAAAATACAATAAATAGTTTAAAGGTCTATATGGCATATTTTAAGATTAAATTTTTGAATGAGATTCAATATAAAGTTGCGGCAATTGCAGGTGCACTTACTCAATTCGCGTGGGGATTTATGTATATAATGCTATATACAGCTTTTTTGAAAGAAGGAACAAGCGATTATTCAATATCACAGATGAGTACATATATTTGGCTAAATCAGGCTTTTTTTGCTTTATTTAATATGTGGTCGATTGATAAAGAGATATTAGAACAATGTAGAATGGGAACGGTTTCTATGGAACTGGTTAAACCTATTAGCTTGTATAATATTTGGCATTCAAGAACTTTAGGTTCGAAAGCTGCTAAAGTTTTATTAAGGTCAATACCAATTTTATTAATTTGTAGAATGCCGTTTTTGGGTATTTATAAGATATCACTTCCGGCTAGTTTGAGTGCTTTTATATTTTCGATTATTACGCTTGTTTTGTCGGTAGGAATAACTTTGGCTTATTGTATGCTTATGTATATAGTTGTTATGAAAACGGTTTCATCTCAAGGAATTAGAACGGCTTTTGATTTAGTTTATGATTTTTGTTCGGGAGGATTATTTCCAATTCCTTTTATGCCTGATAATGTTATAAAAGTTTTAAAGTTTACTCCATTTTATTATACTCAAAATGTTTCTTCTAATATCTATAATGGCTATATTAGTGGGAATAGAAAGATAATTAAGATTATTATGATTCAACTTGTTTGGCTTGTACTGATGACTTGGATTGGCAAAAGAATAATGAAAAGACAAATAAGAAAAATTGAGGTAAATGGAGGGTAGTAGTTTATGAAATTATATTTAAAATATTTAATAATGCAATTAAAGTCTGATTTGGAGTATAGGAAATCATTTGTTATTTCAGTTGTTTCTAAAACCGCTTCTTCAATTTTTGCTTTTATTTCAATTTTCTTTTTATTTGATAAATTTGGAAGTGTTGACGGATACTCTTTTCAAGATGTTTTAATTTGTTTTGTTATGGCTTTTCTAGGTTTTTCTCTTGCAGAATGTTTTTTTAGAAGCTTTGATCATTTTGATAGGTTAATTTCAAATGGAGAGTTTGATAGAATTTTAGTAAGACCTAGAAATATAATATTACAGGTATTAGGCTCCGAAATTGAGTTTGACAGAATAGGGAGAAGTATGGTGGCTATTGTAATATTTGTGATTTTGCTTGTTAAAAATCCAATGTTATTACAGATTGATAAATTGGTTACTTTGTTTTTGATAATTATTTGTACGATTGTAATTTATTCTGCTTTATTTGTTATGAAAGCAGGAATTACATTTTTTACAATACAGGGACTTGAAATAATGAATATTTTTACTGATGGGGCAAGGGATTTAACGCAATATCCACTTAATATTTATCATGAATGGGTTAGAAAATTTTTTACATATATATTGCCTTTGGCATTTGTTAATTATTATCCGCTTCTATATGTAATTGGAAGAACTGAAAATAAATTATATATGTTTACACCTTTTGTAGCGCTTTTATTTGTTATTCCATGTTATCTAGTGTGGAGAATAGGATTGAAAAGATATAAGTCAATCGGTTCATAAATAGTGTTATGTTGACGATATTATGTAAATGAGGTATAATAGCAGAAGCAACTGTTAACGATTTTGAACTATTATTATAGTAGAAAGGAAAAAATATGCTTAAAGTTTTAAAAAATCGGACACTTGATGAGTTAGTAAATTGCTTTTATACTTCTAAGAAGAGAGCTGCAGCATTAGCAGAGGATGACGTTACATCATTATATGCCGAGATGGCACCACTTATTGCATCAAACGAAACCAATTCTTATATGAAACAGGTTATAAAGGATGGTGATAGTGTACTTGCGATTGCTGGTGCGTTTGATCATTTAGCCGATATGGTTTTACACGGGGCTAAAAATATCATGGCAGTTGATGTAAACGAGTTACAGTTTCCTATATGTTGGTTGAAGTATTGGAGCTTCCGTTTTTTTACTTCGTGCAGAGATTACATGGATTTTATCTTGGATCCTACGAGTAAAAAAATGCTGGATGCTTATATTATGAAATCTGTATTGGATTTTGCTCCAGATGGAGTTATGAAAGAGTTCTGGGAGAGAGTCTATGAGCGGACTTCGCCAATAGAAATAAGAAGAAATTATTTGTATGGTGAGCAGAAGTTCATTGGCTCATTTGAGAGCAGAGAGATGAATTATCAGTATTACCGAAAAGACAACTTCACTAAAGTTAAGAAAAATTTGGACTCTATTTGCATCTATTTACAGAATTCTAATATTTTTGATATTGACTTCTGCGGTAACTTCGATGTGGTGCATTTATCCAATATTCATAACTTTATGAGTGAGTCTTTTACTTGCAGCAAGTTGAAAGCACTTCATGATAAGCTCAAGCCGGGAGCTAAGGTAATTATTTATTGTATGGGTATGAGAAAATGCTGGTTTGACATTGCCAAAAAAGGCGGAACAATTTTGCCTATGGATGATTTAAACTGGGAGTTTATGAACGAACAGATTTTTATCAGTGTGCAGAACCAGATCGTAACAACAATAAATATTTACCGGAGCATGCTTGAACTCTTTGACAGCGTCGAAGTGATTGAAGTTAAGACCAGCAAAGGAATGGTTATGTACAATACAGGTACAGATTGTGTTATGGTTTTGACTAAATAACTTGGCATGTATATGGCGGGGAGAAATCCCCGCCTTTTTCTGTCTTTACAGAAATTCGTATTATTGACAGTATACCTCTATAGGGTGTATACTTTATAATTGCAATGATTAGAATATTATATTTATTTTTTGAGAGGATTATATGAAGGATTATTTATATTTAGATTATGCAGCTAATACACCTGTTGATACGGATGTACTAAAAACTTTTAATGATGCAACATTAAAGTATTTTGCTAATCCTAATGCAACTCATGGTTTAGGTGTTGAGGTTAATTATAAAATAAATGAAACAACAGATAGAATAATAGATTTATTAAAAAGAAATACAAGTTTAGATGATGATATGGAAATAGTATATACATCAGGTTCTAGTGAATCAAATAATCTTGCAATTAAAGGTGTAGCTCAAACATATAAGGAAAACGGAAAACATATTATTTCAACTTTTTTGGAACATTCATCAGTTAGTAGTCCACTTTCATATTTGAAGGAACAGGGCTATGAAATCGATATTGTGGGAATAACTAGTGATGGTAGAGTTGATTTAGAAGAGTTAAAACGTTTGATTAGAGATGATACGATATTAGTTTCTGTTTGCTATGTAGATAGTGAAGTCGGAAATGTTCAACCAATCAGAGAGATTGCTGAATTGGTAAGCAAATATCCAAATTGTTTTTTACATGTTGATGCTACTCAAGCAGTTGGAAAAACAGAGGTTGATTTTAGTGGCATTGATTTAATTTCTTTTGCTCCTCATAAATTTAATGGATTAAATGGTTTTGGAGGTTTGCTTAAAAAGAAAGATATGGTATTAGAACCTTTAATAAATGGCGGAGCTAGTACAACTATTTATAGAAGTGGAACACCTGTTATAGGGCAAATATGTGCTCTTGAAAGGGCTTTAGAATTAACTTTCAATAATTTTAAAAAAAGATATGAGTATGTAAATAAATTAAATGAAAAACTAAGAAGCAAATTATTAAGTTATGATAATGTGAAAATAAATACGGTTTCTAAAAATAACCCATATATTTTGAATGTGAGTGTAAATGGAATTAAGGCTGCTGATTTTAAAAAGAAATTAGAAGAATATGGAGTTTGTATTTCTATAAAGTCAGCATGTACGGTAACTATTACTCCATCTAGAATTGTTATGTCAATGACTCATGATAGAAAAAGAGCTTTTGCTTCGTGGAGAATTAGTTTAAGTCATTTGGTAGCAGAGGAAGATATAGATAAATTTTTAGAGATTTTTGATAAATGTTATAAAGAAATGATGTAAAGAAAGAGGTTTTGTATGGAAAGATATGAAGAGATTGAAAAGTCAATAATTACTACATATCGTAAAGGAATATGGGGAAAGTTCATAAAAGGTATTAAAGAATTCAATATGGTTGAAGATGGAGATAAAATCGCTGTTTGTATTTCTGGTGGAAAAGATTCAATGCTTTTAGCTAAGTGCATGCAAGAATTGAAGAAACATAGAAAAGTAAATTTTGAACTTGTATTTTTAGTAATGGATCCCGGGTACAATCCTATAAATAGACAAAAGGTTATTAATAATGCTAAGCTACTTAATGTTCCTATTACTATGTTTGATACTGATATTTTTGCATCTGTAGAGAGAATTGATGATCATCCTTGTTATATATGTGCTAGAATGAGAAGAGGTTATTTATATAGAAAAGCTCAAGAGCTTGGATGCAATAAGATTGCACTTGGTCATCATTTTGATGATGTTATTGAAACTATTATGATGGGGATGTTATATGGTGCACAAACTCAAACAATGATGCCTAAATTGTATAGTACTTCTCATAAAGGTATGCAACTTATTCGTCCTTTGTATTATGTTAAAGAAGCGGATATTATAAAATGGAGAGAAAGAAATGATTTGCATTTTATTCAATGTGCTTGTAGGTTTACTGAACATTGTACAATGTGTGATAATGGTGGTGGAGGCTCTAAAAGAGAAGAAATGAAAAAGCTTATTAAACAGCTTCGTAGTGTTTATGATAATGTTGATATGAATATTTATAACAGTACAAAAAACGTTAATTTAAATACAATTATTTCATATATTAAAGATGGTGAGGTTCATAGTTTTATGGACAATTATGATGAAGAAGGTTTGAAAAAGCAAGAAAAATTGGATTAAGGAAATATTTTTACTGTGTGTCATATTGCGAAAAGTAACAAATAATTATCTCTGAGCATAACTTAAGTGGGATATATAAAATTAATTAAAGATTTTTGATATTTTTTTTATAGAAAATAATGTCAAAAATCTTTTCTTTTTGCTCGAATGTAAGAAAAGACGATATATGTGATTTTTTTGTATTTTTATTTTTCTTATGCTATAATGCTTAATGTTACTGAAAGGAGGGGGTATGAGTACTATTACAAAGAGAGCATTAGCTCAATCTTTAAAGAAAATTGCGGGGAAAAAAGAAATTAATAAGATTACAATAACTGATATTACAGATAAATGCGGACTTAATAGACAAACTTTTTATTATCATTTTAAAGATATTTATGATTTGCTTGAATGGATTTATATGAATGAGGTTATTGAGAAAATAGAGAAAAGCGAAATTGATGAGAACTGGCAACAAGGCTTTTTGTATGTCTTTGATTATATTATAAAAAATAAGAGGTTTATTTATAATACCTATAATTCAATTAGTAAAGATGCTTTTGTGAAGTTTATGTATAAACAGACTGATATTTTATTTTCTAATGTAATAGAAAGTAAAGCAAGTGGAAAAAATATTTCAGAAGCGGATAAAAAATTTGTATCAGATTTTTATAAGTTTGCTTTTGTTGGACTAATTCAGGATTGGATAGTTAAAGGAATGAAGAAAGAACCAAAAGATATTATCGATAAATTGAGTATTATGTTAGATGGATCTTTTGATACTTTTATTGATAATTTATCTGCTAGATAGTGGTAAATTTAAGATATTAATTAAATTTTATAAACAAAAAGGTAGTTTTGTAATAAAAAAATACAAACTACTTTTTTTGTTTATTGAAATACGTGTATTTTATGAGTATCATTTGGGTAGAATTACATAAGAAAGGAATGAGGTTAGTTATGTATTATAGTAGTGGTAATTATGAGGCTTTTGCAAGACCAAAAAAGCCTGTGAATGTGGATAACAAATTTATACTTTATTGGATATTGATAGAGGTGTTCCAGAAGTTTGGGGTAGCACATATGATGTAAGAGATTTATTAAATGCAACTATTAAATTGCGTGATGGAAAGCCTTTAACTGATATGAAATTGAGTTTACCTCAAGAAGTTATTTTAAATAAAGCTCTTAAGAAGATTAAAGGAACTGATGTTGAGAAGTTATTAAAAGAATATGGTGTTATAGATTCAAGTAAAAATTAGAAAATTTTTGTATAATATGAACGTTCACTGAACTTTTTATTATATAAAAATAATAATGCACGAAAATTCGCAAATTTTGTGCGCTAACAAAGATGTGGACTTAATAATGTTATAAATAGTTTACTTTTGAACTATAATGGAAATAGAAAAAATTCATATTAAATTTTTACACTTTAATGCAAAATCGGAAGATAAAAATTTACTTTACAATTGAAAAGAATTTTTCAATTAAATTTAAGTCGTTTATTTGCATTTATGCGGTGTTTTAAAATTTAATATGGATTTTTCTTTTATTCTAAATACAATAATTGACATATCAAGAGGTGTAATATTATAATATTGAAAGAGTTATTATAAGTTAGAGAGGATGTGATTTCTTGTTAGAATTAGAAGAGAACAAAAAGATTATAAATGCTTTAAAAGAAAAAATAGAAAGTTTAGGTGAGTCTCTTTGACATTGCTGAGAAAAAGCGAGAACTAGAGAGTTTAGAGGCTAAGACTTTAGAACAGGATTTTTGGAATGATAGTAAAGAATCTGGAAAAGTATTAGCTAAGATAAAATCTTTAAAAGATATTGTTTCAAATTATTCTAAAATTTATGATGAAGTTGTTAATTTGATTGAAATGACTGATTTGGTTATGGCTGATTTTGATGAAGATTTGAAAAAAGAAATATTAAATAATACTAAACTTGCTTCAGATAAGGTAGAAAAATTAGAATTACAAACTTTTTTATCTGGAAAATATGATAAAAATAATGCGATTGTTACAATTCACCCAGGTGCTGGTGGGACTGAATCTCAAGACTGGGCTGAAATGTTATATAGAATGTATACTAGATGGGCTGGCAAGTCTAATTATCAAGTAAATGAAGTAGATTTCCTAGAAGGTGACGAAGCTGGTATAAAGAGTGTTACTTTTGAGGTTATTGGAGAAAATGCTTATGGATATTTAAAAGGTGAGATGGGAGTTCATAGACTAGTTCGTATTTCTCCTTTTGATAGTAATAGCAGAAGACATACATCTTTTGCTTCTGTTGAAGTTTTGCCTGAAATTACAGATGATATAGAACTTGATATTAATCCTGATGACTTAAGAGTTGATACTTATAGAGCATCTGGAGCTGGCGGACAGCACGTAAATAAAACATCATCTGCTGTAAGAATTACTCATATTCCTACAAATATAGTTGCTCAGTGTCAATCTGAACGTTCTCAAATTCAAAACAGAGAAACCGCAATGAAAATGTTAAAATCTAAATTGCTAGATTTAAAAGAAAAAGAACAAAAAGAAAAAATTGAAGATTTAAAAGGTGTTCAACGAGATATAGCATGGGGAAGCCAAATTCGTTCTTATGTTTTTTGTCCATATACATTAGTTAAAGATCATAGAACTAATTATGAAGTTGGAAATGTTCAAGCTGTTATGGATGGCGATTTAGATGGTTTTATTGAAAGTTACTTAAAAATGAAATAGAGGTTTAAAATGAAGCAAATTGATGAAAAAACAAATGTTATGAGAATTTTAGATGGAAAGAAAATTGAATATAATCATTATAATTATTTAGAATCAGGTGCTATCAGTGGTATGGAAGTTGCGGAAACTTTAAATGAAAATCCAGATATGGTTTTTAAAACTTTAGTTACAGTTGGTAAAAGTGGAAATCACTATGTTTTCTTATTACCTGTTAACAAAGAACTTGATTTGAAAAAGGCAGCTAAAAGTGTTGGAGAGAAAAATATTGAAATGATTAAATCAAAGGATTTATTATCCTTAACTGGCTATATTCATGGAGGATGTTCTCCGATTGGTATGAAAAAGTTTTTTAAAACTGTTATTCATGAGACCGCTTCTAAATTTGATAAAATTTTGTTTAGTGGTGGTAAAATTGGATACCAGGTAGAAGTTTCTTTGCAAGATTTAAGTAAAGTTATAAAATATGATTTAGCTGATATTGTTGTAGAATAAAGTAATTAGAAGAAAGAAGATTAGAAATGAAAACAAAGAAAAAAAGTAATTTTATAAAAAATTTTGTTATATTTGCACTTCTTATATTTTTGACTTTTTATATATTATTTAAAGATCAAAATGTACTTGATATTTTTGGAATTTTAAAATCAGTAAAGTTGCCGTTTGTAATGATGGCCATTGGTTGTATGTTTTTATATCTAGTATTAGAAGCTGTTAATTTAGGAAGAACATTAAAGAATTTGAATGAGAAATCATCTTTTTGGCAAAATGTTAAGTATGCATTTATAGGTTTCTTCTTTAGCTCTATTACACCTGCTGCTAGTGGTGGTCAACCGATGCAAGTTTATTATATGTATAAGGACAAAATTTCAGTTGCTAATTCAACATTGGCGTTGCTTATTAATTTGACGAGTATGCAGATTATTACAATTGGATTTGCTTTATTTAGCTTGATATTTAATTATCAATATTTGAATAGGGTATTAATTATTTGTTTTATTGTAGGAATTTTGTTAAATGCAACTGCATTATCACTTCTTATAATAGGTGTATATTCTAGAAGATTATCAAAGTGGTTAATTGAATTTGCACTTAAAGTTTTAAAATTTTTTAGAGTTAAAAATTTAGATGCTAAAAAAGAAAAATTTGAAAGTGAACTTGCTAGATATCAAGAGAGTGCAGTTTATATTAGAAATAATAGATTATTAATGATAAAGATTTTACTTACTACTTTAGTTCAGTTTACAATTTATTATAGTATTACATATTGGACTTACAGAGCATTAGGATTTAATGATCATAATGTAGCAGAAATTGTTACAATGCAGTCTGTTCTTTTTGCTACTGTATCTGGAATTCCTTCTCCAGGTGCCGTTGGCGTTAGTGAAGGAGCATTTACAGAAATATTTAGAAATGTATATCCTAAAAATGTAATGGGAAGTGCTGTTTTATTAAATAGAGGCATTAATTTCTATTTATATGTTTTAATTTCAGGAATAGTTACTGCTATTAATCATATAAAAAAGAAAGATGTCGAGGGAATAGATGAGGAGGAAAGTAAATGTTAAAAAATAAATTGATTAAATTTATTACATCATTGCTATTGTTCTTTTTCATGGTTGCATATTATTTTAATTCTTCTGTTAAGGTACTTTCTGTAGTTATAATTGCTTTATGTTTGCTAAAATTTATTGCTGTTACAATTTTAGAACCTGATAGCATATGGGAGATTATTAAAAAGTTTATTTATATTGTAATTGGTTTATTATTTGTATTTGGATTAATTTATAATAATATTTATTGTGAGAGAATTGCCGAGGTATTAATTGCAATTGATACTGTGATTGAAACACATAGAATTAGAAAAAAGATTTAAAGAGAATGGCTTATATGAGCTATTCTTTTTTTATAATTTATACATGAACCAAGGGAAAGAAAACATTTATTCGCATATGTGTACTTATATTATTAGCAGTTGTTTTGATTGTTATGATTAAGTTTTATTGTGATTTAATTAAAGATAAATATAGTAATTTATCATCTAATGGATTTACTTTATATGTTAACGGTAGTGCTATAAACTAAGAAAATTTATAGGAAGTCTTGAGGAGTAATCGATAGTTATTGATTATTCCTCTTTTTTATTATATAGTTTGTAACGAATTATTGAGTTATAAATTAATGGTTGACTTTTGTTTTAGATTGATGTTACAATGTTTACATAAGTTAAATTTAGTTGCGTTTTAAAAAGATATTAGTAGAGTTTTATTTTGAATTTAGAGAGATAATGGTTGGTGAAAATTATTTTCGGATAATTCTTGAATTACAGATCTTATAGTGATTAACGGTTTGCGTTCGAATACGCTATTAATGAGACAATAATTTATTGTGAATAAAGGTGGTACCACGAGATAGTTCGTCCTTTTATATGGATGAGCTATTTTTTTATTTGGTAAAATAAATACATATAAGAAGTATAAATATATGTATTTAAGTTTAGGAGGTGATGCTATGACCCAATGGTTTACTATGAAGGTAATTATCCAAGGGTTCTTCTATAATATAAATATTTGGCATGAGATCACAGGAGCAGATTTTAAAGGAATTTAATAAGGTTTATTATCTGTTAATATTCTGTATGAAATTATACAGAACATATGTACGATATTATATAGAAGAAAAGGAAGGGATTAATATGAATAATTTAGATATTATTAAAAGAAAAGCTGTTCAAATTTTTTCAGAGGAAGATTTGGATAGAAAATTGAATAGTGGAAAGAAGTTAACTATTAAGTATGGTGCGGATCCATCAAGACCAGATTTACACATTGGTCATAGTGTTGGATTAAGAGTATTAAAAGCTTTTCAAGATATGGGACATGAGGTTGTGTTTGTTATAGGTGATTTTACTGGAATGATTGGAGATCCTTCTGGTAAGAGTAAGACAAGACCCGCTCTTACTTTTGAACAAACAAGAAAGTCTGCTGAGACATATTTGGAACAAGCAAGTAAAATATTAGATATGAATAAGACTCGTATTGCATTTAATTCAGAATGGCTTTCTAAGATGAATTTTGAAGATGTAATAAAACTATGTTCTAAGTATACTGTTGCTAGAATTATGGAGAGAGATGATTTTAAGAATAGATTTGAAAATGGATTACCTTTATCTATGCATGAGTTATTATATCCGTTAATGCAAGGATATGATTCTGTTGCGTTAAATGCTGATATTGAGATTGGTGGTACTGATCAAACATTTAATTTACTTGTGGGTAGAGATTTACAAAAAGATTATAATCAAGATCCTCAAATTGTTATGACTTTTCCTTTGCTTGTTGGATTAGATGGAAAGGAAAAAATGAGTAAGTCTTTGGATAATTATATAGGTCTTAATGATGATCCGTTTGATAAGGTTGTTAAGAGTATGAAGATTCCTGATGATGTATTAAGACAATATTTTGAACTTGCTACAGATTTGTCTTCTGTTAGAATTGATGAGATTATGAATGGCGATATTAGAGATGCTCATTTTGAGTTCGCTAGAGAATTGTTAAAAATGTATGATGATGTTTCTGAGTTTGATGAGCTTAAGCAAAAATACTTAGATGTTGCACATGGTGGTGTAAGGGATAATATAGAAGCGGTTAGCATTGATGAGAAACAAATAAATGTTTGCGAGTTACTTGTTAAGGTTGGTTTTGCTAATTCAAAAGGTGAAGCTAAAAGAATGGTTCTTGGCAATGGTGTTAGAGTTGATTCTGAGTTAGTGAGTGATGTTACTGCTGTTATTGATTTATCTGATGGGGAGAAAGTTCTTCAGTTTGGAAAGAATAAATTTATAAAAGTATTTTAATGTATAACATTTTTCCTCCTTTTCGCATATTATATTCCGAAAAGGGGGATTTGTTATATGTTTTCAGATTTAAATTCTTATACTCAATATTATGGGATGAATAATGGACCGTTTGTTAATCAGGGGTTTAATCCTAATAATTTAAATAATGGTTTTGATTTTAGAACTACTGGAATGACGGGTTTTAATAATGATGAGTTGATTTCTTTTAGTCAGGCTGTTGATATGATTAGAAGGTCTGTTGGTGATGAACGCGCGGATGAAGTGTTTTATGATGCTTTGATTAAGATGGCTCCTAATGATAGGGATAAAGAGATTATTACTAGCATTCGTGATGATGAGAGAAAGCATAATAGGATTTTAAGGGAGTTGTATTTTAATTTTACTGGACAGATGATTTCGGTTGATACTTCTAATGAGGCTTGTGAAAATAATTTTACGTATAAAGAGGGATTGGAAAAGGCTTTGTTTGGTGAGTTAGAAGCGGTTGTTAAATATAGAAGAATAATGGGAGTTATGCCAAGTGGTAATAGTTATATTTTATTAATGTCAATTATGACTGATGAATTGCGACATTCAGCTATGTATAATTATTTGATACATATGGCAAAATAGCTTAATTTGGTTTGACATGAAGAGCGTTTCGTGATAGAATGGTTGACATAAAGCAAATGCTTTAGTTGTAACTCATAAATATAGCATTCCAAGAAAGGGGCAGACATTATGAACAAGTTTGACTTAAAACCTGGAGAATCTTTAATAGTTGTAGAAAGACACGTTTCTGTTTTTTCTAAGAAAGATGAAATGTACCGGTATTATTGCTTAAATGGCAATTACATTGGTTCTTTCACTAAAGAACAGATCTGGTCTAACCCGGATGAAAACTGTATTTTTGGTGGAGATCGTATTTGGATGAAAAATGATGATTCTTGGATAGTATTGAACTATAAAGCAAGAGTCATCAGCGAGAGCTCTATAAAAGATGTTAAGGTTTCAGAAAACAGAAGATATGTTTTATTGATTTTGAATGATTATGAAACAGAAGTCTGGACTATGGCTGGTAAAAGATTGCTTGAGTGCTTCAACAATGAAGTGTCTATACGTGAGGACTATGCTATTGTCAAGACGTCAAAAGGAACGGAACTGTACGAATTAGAAAAGCTGGGAGATGGAAAACCTTACAATGCTATTTCAGTATCTGATGATTTTTCATTTGAAGAATTTATGTCAGCTCATGCTGAACAGAAAGAAGAAAAAGAGCCGGAAGAATCACCGTATGTAACGACATTATTTAATAATGTTCAGATAGGAACAAAGCAAGTCTTATGGTTACGTGAAAAATACTTTGTTGTTTGCAAAAAATCCGAAAATATCGGAGAAAAGGCATGCTATGGTAACTTAGTTGCCAAATGTTACACTCTTGACGGAAAGTTTTTTGCAAATACCTCAGTAATTTATGATAATGGACATATTTCTGGTTTTAAATGTATTGAAACTGAAAATATACTTGCATTAAGTGGAAATGCGGAGAATTGGTTATCAATTAAAAAAAAGGTTTGGAGATTGTACAACTATTCAGGAAAGAAAATTTCCGTGTCTCTTTTTGACTGGGTTTTTGTTGATAAAACCAATAGCTATTTGATTGGTGGAGTTTTTCGAAGGATAGGAACAGTTCCAAGTATGATATGTATTTTTTCCACTAAGGAAGGTGAACAGCTGTCAGAGTGGTATGGATTTAAAGAGGTACCTGCAATTGGCGATGGTTATTGCGTGATGAAGGATTTTAACCGTTGTAACTGGGTTTATACTGAAGATGGAGAGCAGGTTTTCACTGAACCTATTTCTGATCCGGTGTTGTTTATGGATAATCTGATTATCAAAAAGTACGATGATGGTTACGATGTGTATGACTGCTTAAGCGGAGAGGTCATTTTAGTAGTGGCTGATGATGTTGAATTTGAGCTTAGGAAATGCTCACAGAAGCTTATTTTATTTACCTTAGACGGTAAAAAAGGAGCATATGGATATTCGACTGATAGAGGCTTTTATGAAATTGTTCCGATGAAATACGAAAAGATTGAGGCGAATGGTACTCTTGTTTGCGGCCAGAACTTTTCAGAAGATGCAACAGAAGATATTTATGATTTAGACGGAAATTTGATTTCGTCAACAAGCAAGTAAATGCGACGTAAAAGCAGGTGAGTCTAGTTAGACTTACCGGCTTTTTGCTGATTTAAAATTATTTTTGGGAGATTTAAAATAGTTTGACACAATAGGGATTCCGTGATAAAATGGTTGACATAAAGCTGACGCTTTTGTAGAAACTTATAAATTAATCATCATAAGAAAGGAATGGACATTATGGATAATCGGAACGAATTTGATTTGAAACCTGTTGAATGCTTAACTGTAAAAGAAAATTATGTAAGCGTTTATTCAAGAGCTAATAAAGAATATCGATATTATTGCTTGAATGGCAAACATATTACTACTTTTACTGAGGAACAGTTCAAATACATGCTTGGACCAGCCTGCATTTTCTTGGACAATAGAATATTGGTGAGAGGAATAGACTATTGGACATTAATGGACTACGATGGAAATAAAATTGAAGGCCTTTTTGTCAGAGATGTTGTGGTTGCTAAAAACACTGTATTATTGATTTGGCCGGACAGCTCTATGGCTGTTTATTCTTCAAAATGGGAACTGCTGTTAAGCACAAGTCCAGAATACAAATTTGGAGGATTAATTGCTAATCGAGTTGTTGTTGTCGATTATGCAGAAGGACGCAAAAGATTGTACGATTTAAGATTTAAAAAGTTTGTTGGCAGTATTTATAAAAAAGTTGAATTTCTTTATTCTGCACTTATTGTATATCCGGATGATTCATCAGGAAAATGCTATCTTTTTAATGCTTTGACTGCTGAATTCGAAGGCCGATATGATGCATGTTTTGTCCGCGGTATTCCTATTGAGAGTGATTTATATATTCATTCGATTTGGGTATACAGAGATGGCAGATGTGGATTATGGTTCGAATCTGAATCATTCGTATATCAGATTTTGCCTACAGGATATACGCAGATATCAGTTGATGCTGATGGAATAACTGCAAGATGTAAAGAAAAAGTTGTAAAATTTGCTGCTGATAATTTTCCACGAAGCAACCGTAAATTTAATCCTAGAAAACGTGCTTTGATAGCTAGAGCTGATGAGCGAGCACAGACTAAATTAACATATAGAGGTGTTGAAATAAAAGAAGGTGAGGAACTTTATTTCTTAAATAAATGTTTCTTTGTATCTAAAAGCATTGAAACACTGAAAGAGGGATGTGAGCATGTAGCAAAGTTTTATACTTTAGATGGCAAATACATTGCGGACTCAGGGTATAAATATGATATTGCCGGAAAGGCTGAAGAAGTTAATTTTATTGATACACCTTATATATTAATTTTAGGCAATAATCATAACAAATCCGATGAGGATCAACATTGGCAGTCATACTATTATACTGGCGAAAGAGTTATTCCTAAAGTGTTTAAAGAAGTAAATTCTGATTTTAATAGAACACTTTTGATCTTTAATACGAAAAAAAAATCACGGAATAATGAAATGTATTTTTTCTCATATCAGACCGGAAAGCAGCTTTTTAAATTATCTGGATATAAAAGTTTTATAAAATTAACTTCTAAATATGTTTTTATGCGCGATTATGATGAAAACGTACAGGCTTTTGACAGAGAAACTGGTGCTCAAATGGTGGATCATCCAATTTCACCAAAGTATTATGCTGAAGGTGATTTAATTTTTGAACATGTAGATTTAGGATATAATGTATATGATTGCAGGTGTAAAAAAGAATATTTTATAACAGCAAATGAGACTAGAATTGCTAGATCGAGCGTCATGAATGATTATCCATTCATCGCTGTGTATCTTAATTCAAAAGCAGGAATATATGATTATTCTGAAGAACATGGACCATATGGGATAGTTCCTGTAGAATATGATGTGGTGGAAGTGTGTGATAACTGTATTCGTGCACAGAGATTTTCACCGAATGAAACAGATGATATTTATAGTTTTGATGGAAAGTTAATTTCCACAACAAGCAAATGATGCGAAAAAAACCGGTAGGCCTTAAATTGGGCCTGCCGGCTTTTTGATATGTTGAATAAATTAAATTACATAGAATAGTATGCAGAAGAAGTGAAGTAGACTTCCTAAGAATATAAATATATGAAATACAGAATGTATATACTTTTTCTTTTTTCCTAATCCGTAAAGAATAGCACCAATACTATAAACAATTCCTCCTGCAAGTAGTAAACCAAAACCAAAGTTAGTTAATAACTGTGGCAAGATAGATGCTTTTACAATTATGCACCATCCCATTAGTAGATAGCATGCCATTGATAAGTATCTATATTTTTTTATATCTATTGAGTTGAATAATATTCCTAATAATGCAGTTCCCCAGATTATTCCAAAGATGGTCCAACCAAGTGTCGTGTTGTATTCACGTAATGTGCATAGGCAAAATGGAGTATATGAACCTGCTATTAATAAAAATATTGCACAGTGATCAAATATTTGAAAAACTTTCTTTGCTTTTAGTTTAGGACTTAATCCATGATAGATACTTGACATTGTGTATAATACAACCATTGAAACTCCAAATATTACACCGCTTACAACTGCATATGGATTGTGGTGAATTGCTCCAAAGATTGATAGTAATACTATGGCAACAATTCCTAAAACACTTCCACAAATATGTGTTACCATATTAAAAATTTCTTCTCCCTTAGTGTATGACGGTAAAACTCTGTCATCTAATTTTGTTCTTTTCATTTGAATACCTCCGCTTTTTAAAACTATATTATCTAGTATTCAATACTATATCATAATAGAATTAAATTGTCAAAAAAATTTTCCTTGGTATAAATCTTTTTCTTTTAAAATTTTATCTAAGCCGTTTAAAACTTTCTTTTTATGTAGATTCCATTCAGGGGCTACAAGTAAATCTTTTGGAGCATCTCCTGAAATTCTATGAATTATTACTTCTGGAGAAATATGAGTAATAACATATACGAGGCATTCCATATAATATTCATAAGAAATAGGGGAGTATAGACCTTTTTCATATAGTTCATTTAATTTAGTATTTTTTACAATATAAGTTGAGTGAATTTTTATTCCTTGGATATTATGTTGGTTTATGAAATTTACGGTATTTTCTAAATCTGTTTTTGTTTCGTTAGGTAATCCTATCATTATATGTGCTACAACATCGATATGATATTTGTTTAAGATTTTTACAGCTTTGGTAAATTCGCTTGATAAATATCCTCTGTTAATAAATTTGGCTGTTTCATCATTTGAAGTTTGCAATCCTAATTCAACACAAACATAGTATTTATTAGAATATGAACTTAGAAGTTGAGCTATTTCTTCTGTGATACAGTCTGGGCGAGTAGCTATTTCTAATCCTACAATTCTGTCGTCTATTAGGCTAGAATCGTATTTAGTTTTTAAATTTTCTATGGTGTCATATGTGTTTGTAAAGTTTTGAAAATATACGATAAATTTATTTGCTCTTTGTGATTTATAACTATTAAAGTAATTTTTTACTTGTTCTGTAATTGATAGTCGTTGCAAATGATCTCCGGAGCCTTTTTCACTACAAAATATACATCCACCGTAACCGGCTTTTCCACTTCTGTTAGGACAAGTAAAGTTACCGTCTATGCAAATTTTTAATGTTCTTTCTCCAAACTTTTCTTTCAAATATTGATTTAAATGTTTATATCTTAAATAACGTTCTTCCATTATATTATTTTCCTTTCAAATATTAATAATTATACAAGTGCTTAGGATAAAAGTCAAAAAAACGAACATATATATAGAGAAAACACAAAGAAAAATGCATATTAAATTTTTTCACACCTTGCTGTCGCATTCCTCGGAATTTGAAAATAAAATTTTAATAATTTTATTTTCAATCCGGGTAGAATGCTTCAATCGAGCTCACTTCGTTCGCTTGGTCCCTGCGCGGCGATTCAAAAATTTTAATATGAATTTTTCTTTTTATATTGAAAAAAAAAATCCGTAATGATATTATGGCTTCGATAAAGTAAAGGTTAGAATAATTTATTGCTTTTGGACCTAAAATATATATGGAGGAGATTGCTATATGGAAAAAGAATACAAAATTGTAGATAGCGTTGAAGCTTTGGAAGAGACTATTAATAGTGTTAAAGAAGCTCAGAAAAAATTTGCAACTTACACACAAGAACAAGTTGACAAAATCTTTTTAGCTGCTGCTATTGCTGCTAATAAAGCAAGAATACCACTTGCAAAAATGGCAGTTGAAGAAACTGGAATGGGAGTTGTTGAAGACAAGGTTATTAAAAATCATTATGCTGCAGAATATATTTACAACAAATATAAAAATGCAAAAACTTGTGGAACTTTAGAATATGACTCAGCATATGGACTTAGAAAAGTAGCTGAACCTATTGGATTGATTGCAGCTGTTATTCCTACAACAAATCCAACATCAACAGCTATATTTAAAACATTAATTTCTTTGAAAACTAGAAATGGAATTATAATAAGTCCACATCCTAGAGCAAAGAAATCTACTATTGAAGCTGCAAAGATTGTTTTGGAAGCAGCTGTTGAAGCTGGTGCTCCAGAAGGCATTATTGCATGGATTGATGTTCCATCTTTGGAACTTACAAATACTTTAATGAAATCTTCTGACACAATATTGGCTACTGGTGGACCTGGTATGGTTAAATCTGCTTATTCAAGTGGAAAACCGGCGTTAGGAGTTGGAGCAGGAAATACACCAGCAATTATTGATGAATCTGCTAATTTAGTTTTAGCTGTAAATTCAATTATTCATTCAAAGACATTTGATAATGGAATGATTTGCGCATCTGAACAATCAGTTATTGTATTAAATAATGTATATGATTCAGTTAGAACTGAATTTGAAAGAAGAGGATGCTATTTCTTAAATCCAGAAGAAACAGAAAAAGTTAGAAAAACAATTATAATAAATGGAGCTTTAAATGCTAAGATAGTTGGCCAAAAAGCTCATACAATCGCTAGTTTAGCTGGCGTTGAAGTTCCAGAACACACAAAAATTTTGATTGGAGAAGTTGAAAGTGTTGACATTTCTGAAGAATTTGCACATGAAAAATTATCTCCAGTTCTTGCAATGTATAGAGCAAATGATTTTGATGATGCACTTGCTAAAGCATCTCAATTAATTAATGATGGTGGACTTGGACATACTTCATCTTTATATATTGATACGATTAATGGTCAAGATAAAATTGAAAAATTTTATAGTACAATGAAAACTTGTAGAGTTTTAATTAATACTCCATCTTCACAAGGTGGTATAGGTGATCTTTATA
>USQZ01000032.1 GCA_900556975.1 uncultured Clostridium sp.
GACAAAGAAACTGGAGAAGAAATTGACGAACCAACAAATATTCCAGGACACGAAGGCGATGACTATACAACAGAATCTAAAGATGTACCAGGATATGACTTAATCGAAGAACCAGAGAACAAAGATGGAACAATGACAGCTGATCCAGTAGATGTAATCTACTACTATAAGAGACCAGCAAAGGTTATAGTTAACTATTATGACATTGATACAAAAGAGAAGTTAGCAGATGAAATAGAAATCACTGGACATCAAAATGATGATTACACAACAGAGCAGAAAGATATTAAATACTATGAAATTGCTAAGATACCAGAGAATAAAGAAGGCAAGATGATAGTTACAGTAACAAAAGATGAAAACGGAAAAGAAATCGTAGATGATACAACATATGTAAATTACTACTACAGAAAATTAATCTTCAACTTGAGAGTCGATAAGACAATTGCAAGTGTAATTGTAAATGGTCAAGAAACAGTTATAAACGGAATATTAGGAAAAGTTGAAGTACACAGAAAGAATATTTCAACAGCAAACGTAAAAGTAGTTTACAAGATAAAAGTAACAAACGACAGCGAGTTAATTGGTAAAGCAAATGTAGTAGAAAATATTCCAAGCGGAATGACAATGAAATCAGACAACAATCCAGGTTGGATAATAAATGAAACTACAGCGAGCATTGAAACAGATGAAATCAAACCAGGAGAAAGCAGAGAATATCAAGTAGTTCTAGGATGGCAAAACGGTGATAGCAATGTTGGAACAAAAGAAAACATTGCAAGCATAATTACAGAAAATGAAGCTGGATTTGAGGAAAAAGATAAATCTGATAATGAAAGCAAAGCAGATTTAATTGTAGCAGTTGGTACTGGTGAAATTCCATATGTTGCAATCGCAGGAAGCATTCTATTGATAATGATTTCATTAACAGCAGGAATTTATGTGATTAAGAAAAAACATTAATAATATAAATTAATTATTGCAAAAGAAAGAACATTATATTTTATTTTCGAGTGACGCGCAGTTTGAAAGTTTTTCCCTAACCTGCTAAACAAAGTTTAGTGGGTGGGAAAATGTTTTAGCAAGGAACGAGAAAATAAATATAATGTTCTTTTAAGCTAATAAAAAAAATTAATATGTATTTTTCTTTATAGTTAATTATATGTCAAAAGATGTAATACGAAAATAATTGACAATAAAAGGAAACCATAGTATAACTAATACAGTTATTTGAATATAAAAAAATGGGCCAATAATTATAAGAATTATTGAGCCCATTTTTTATGTAGTGTACCCAGCATGGGCGCACTATGAAAATAGACTAGTCTTTTAAAACTAGTCTATTTATTCTCCTTTTTTAGGATAATAAACGCGATTTCTTTTCCTTTATATATTATATGATAGAAAAAAAGTTAGTCAATACCTAATTTTTCCTTTAAAGCTTCTTGTAATACCTGAGAAAAGTTAATATTATTTCTTTCAGATAAGTAATTTAACCATTCAGGTATAGATAATGTTTTTTTAATAGATTTATTATTAAATTTTTTTCGGTATTCATCCATATCAATACTTATAAATGAAACAAATTGATTATTTTTTAAGGGAATATT
Source organism: uncultured Clostridium sp. (assembly GCA_900556975.1). Lineage (GTDB taxonomy): Bacteria > Bacillota > Clostridia > TANB77 > CAG-508 > UMGS1994. Next base: position 1,611 of record USQZ01000032.1, read on the forward strand.
TAAAATATCTAATGTTGGTTGAGGAAAATTAGTTAAATCATCCAAATATAATCCCATAGCATCTTGAGCCATTAAATAAGCATTCTGTATACTGTCTCCAAAAGTGGAACAACCCTCAAGGTCAATAAAATCAACGTTTTAATACGTATGTCAATATTTTAATATGTAATTTATTACATTAATTAGCAGCAAAAAAGCAGTAGTTTATATCTACTGCTTTTTTACTATACTCTTAACTTCTTTATCTCTTTAATCTCCTGATACAACTGATCAATATGTTTCCTTCTATCAATATAAGATTCTTTATATTGATTTAAAACAGTTTCAAAATTATCAATTGTCTCACCATTTATTTTTCTTAAGTACATTTCAACACCTTGTTGATAATACTCTTTTTTACTCTTAAAAGGTGTTGCTAAATATTTTTTATAATATTTTTCAGCATTATTTAAACGAGCAATTTCTTCCTTAACAAAGTCCAAATACTCAATTCTAGCAGAAATCTCATACTCAGTATCATCAATAATAACCTTGAAAAGAGCCTTTAATATTTTTTTATCTATTTTACCTACAGAAGAATCCTTTATAACACCACGCATACCATCTTTAGGTTTTACTGGAGTAGCATTCTCAATTAATATTTTTAAAGTATCAACAGTACCAATATGTGTTTTATATTGCCTCTTAGAAGTAATAGCATCATACTCATCAGCAACACGAATGATTTGAGCTTCATAAGGTATGTCTTTTGCAACAAGACCTTGTGGGTAACCAGAGCCATTAAGTGCTTCATGGTGATAATATGGACCAGCAGCATAAGGACGCAATTTCAAATCCTTAATACACATATCATACCCAATTGTAGTATGAGTTTTCATTATTTCATATTCTTCATCTGTAAGCTTAGCTTGTTTTTGCAAAATAGAAGGAGGAATAAACAATTTGCCTAAATCATGAAGATATGCACAAATAGTACAATAAATTGTAAATCCATCTTGCATATGCAAATACTCACACAAACGGCAAGTAATAGCAGCAACATTTTCACAATGCTTTCTTGTAAAAACATCAAGACTATCTAAACAAGCAAGCTGATATCTCATTGATGAATCTAGATTATATGATTTCAAAGATGTTCGGTCATAAAAATCGAATTCTTCTTTCATTCTTTTTCTCCTATCTTTAGTAAATTTAAAATGTAATCTCAAAAAAGTCTACATCTAATTTATATAATATCTCTAAGAAATGATTTGGTCAAGGAAAAGTGCTTGATAAAATTTAAAAATTAATATATGATAAGTATGTGTAATTTTGGAGAAAAAATGTAATTAAGAGAAGGAAGATAAAATGTATTTAAAAAAGTTAGAATTACAAGGATTTAAATCTTTTGCAGACAAAACAGTTTTGGAATTTATGCCTGGAATCACTACGGTTATAGGCCCTAACGGTTCTGGAAAAAGTAACATATCTGATGCAATTAGATGGGTACTTGGTGAGCAAAGTATGAAATCTCTTAGAGGATCAAAAACAGAAGACGTTATTTTTGCAGGAACTCAAAGCAGAAAATCAGTTGGATTTGCCGAAGTATCAATGGTAATGGACAATTCAGATCAAAAATTACCAATAGAATATAATGAAGTAACAATAACAAGAAAAATTTACAGAAGTGGTGAATCAGGTTATTTTATAAATAAAACACCATGTAGATTAAAAGATGTATTAGAACTATTTATGGATACAGGTATCGGAAAAGATGGATATTCAATAATAGGTCAAGGAAAAATTGATGAAATTTTAAGTAATAAATCTGATGAAAGAAGACATATATTTGAAGAAGCAGCTGGAATTGTAAAATACAGAGTAAGAAAAGCAGAATCTGAAAAGAAATTAGAACAAGCAAAATTAAATTTACTTAGAATAAATGACATTATTTCAGAAATCGAGACAAGCATAGAACCAACACGTATTCAAGCGGAAAAAGCTAAACAATTTTTAAAATTAAGAGATGAATTAAAATCAATTGAAATAGGATTATTTATACACAATATAAATGATTACAAAAAAAGAATTGAAGAAGTTATAAATGATCAAGATATATACAATACGCAATTAGTTCGTGAAAACGAGAGATTATCTAACATTCAAGAAACAAAAGAAAAACTACGTGCAAGCTTAGATAATATAACAGAACAAATTGAAAAAATGCAAAATTTAGGATTTGAAAATGATAAAAAGAAAGAGCAAATAAAAGCTGACATCAATTTGAATCTTGAAAAAATAAGCAATAACAATAGCAACTTTGAAAGACTTGAAAAAGAAATCATTGAAAACGATGAAAGACTTAAAATTCTTGAAGAAGAAAAAAATCAGAAAAATAGTAAAAAAATTAATTTAACAGAAAACAAAGAAAAATTTGCTAAAGAACTTGAAGAAAAAGAAGCAAGCTTAAAAGAATTAACTGACAAAATGTCTTCTAAAGAACTAGAAATGGAAACTAAAAAGAAAAAAGTAGAAGACAATACAGATGAAAAATATGAAATTTCAAACACAATCTCAACATTAGTAGCTAATGTTGAAAACTCAAAAGCAAGAAAAAAAGTAATTGAAGAAGAAATCAATTCAAACATATCAGAACTAGATTCTTCACGTATGACAAAGTCAGAAATTTCTCAAAAATTTGCTGAAATAGAGGCAAAAAGAGAGAAAATAAAAAACAACTTAAATGAAATAGAAAATAAGAGAAATGAAGCAGAATCCAAATTAAAAGATTATGATTTAAAAATCAATCAAGCAGAATCAGAAATGAGAATGAAAGACTCAAGACTAAAATTTCTTATTGAAACAGAAAAAGAAAAAGAAGGTTACATTAGAAGTGTAAAGGCAATATTGCAAGATTGTGAAAAAGATAGCTCATTAAAAAAAGGTGTACATGGTGTAATTGCTAATTTAGTTAGTGTTCCAAAAGAATATGAAGTTGCAATAGAAATGTGTTTAGGTCAAACAATGCAAAACATAGTTACAGACACAGAAGAAGATGCTAAAAAACTTGTAAATCATTTAAGAAAATTTAATTTAGGTAGAGCAAGTTTCTTGCCAATTAGCTCAGTTAAAGGAAAAAAATTAGATAAAATAAAAACTGAAAAAGGTGTTATAGGAATAGCATCAGATTTAGTAAAATTCGATAAAAAATATGAGCAGATTATATTAAGCCTATTAGGAAGAACATTAATTGTTGACAATATGGATAATGCAATTGCAATTGCAAGAAAAAATTCTTATGGATTCAGAATTGTAACACTAGAAGGAGATGTTCTTAATCCATCAGGAGCAATTAGTGGTGGTAGTGTTTCTACAAAAACAGTTAACATCTTGGGAAGATCTAGGGAAATAGAGGATTTGAAGAAATATATAGCCAAATTGCAAGAAAAAATTGCTAATTTGAAGAAGGAAAAAGAAGATTACGAAAGTTCAATAGAAGATTTATTAGAAGAAGTTACAGCTTTAGATAATGAATTAAAAGATATTGAAATCGTGTATGCAACAGAAAAACAAAAGGTTATTTCAATTGAAGAAGCTGTTTCTAAAGTAGAGAAAAGACTTGAAAAATTACGTGAAGAGGACAAATCAATTGATGAACAATTAAACATAAACAAAGAAACACAAAAAGATTTAAATGATAAAATAGCAGAATTAGACGAAGAAAATAATAGCTTAAATAAAGAGATTGAAGAATTTGCATCAAACAATAAAGAAACTCAAAGTCTTGTTGATGACTTAAATTTTGATATTACAAACCTAAAAATTTCTGTATCATCATTTGATGAAAGTGAAGCTTCAATTGATGAAATTGTTGAAAGAATTAATAAAGATATTGAAAATATTAATATTTCAACAGCGAATAAACAAGATCAAAAAGAAAAAATTATTGAAGATAATAAGAAATTAGAATTAACAAATGAAGAATTAAATACACAAATTGAGAATTTAATTAAAGAAGTTTCAAATAGTGGTAACAAAGTTGAAGAATTAAAAAATGATAGAATAGCTAAAAACGCTAAATTAGAAGAAACAGAAGAAAACTTTACAGACCAAATGGAAAAGATTGATGGATTAAAAGAGCAAATTAATAAAGCAGATATTAAGAAGTCAAAATATGAAGTTGAACTTGAACAAATTATCTCAAAAATGTGGGAAGAATATGAAATTACTCCAAATGATCCAGGAGAATATCAAGAACCTAAGAACGTTGCCGAGGTTCAAAAACAGGTTAATGAATTGCGTAGCCAAATGAAAGAAATAGGCAGTGTTAACATAGATTCAATAGAAGAATATAAAAAATTAAAAGAACGTTATGATTTCATGAATGAACAACGTTTAGATTTAGAAACAACAATGGCTAAATTAAGAAACGTTATTTCAGATATGACATCAGTTATGAAAAAGCAGTTTGAAGAAAGATTTAAAATTATTAATAAAAACTTTTCAGAAGTATTTATTGAACTATTCGGTGGAGGTAGAGCAGAACTTAAGTTAACAGATGAAGAAAATATTTTGGAATCTGGAATAGAAATTGAAGTTCAACCACCAGGAAAGAAACTTCAAAATATGATGTTATTATCAGGTGGAGAAAGAGCTTTTACAGCAATTGCACTATTATTCGCAATTTTAAAGATAAATCCAGCACCATTCTGTGTGCTTGATGAGATTGAAGCTGCACTTGATGATGTTAATGTTTATCGTTTTGCTGAATATTTAAAGAAATTCGCACAAAACTCACAGTTCCTTGTAATCACACACAGAAAAGGAACTATGGAAGCAGCAAATACTGTTTATGGTATTACAATGCAAGAAAACGGTATTTCAAAATTATTATCACTTGATTTAAAAGAACAAAGAAAATAATAAAGAAGGCAGGCTGTTTATAGCCTGCCACTAAAATTGTTGTATTATATAATAGAATTTAAAAGCAAGCAAAAGTATTTATAGTCTATAAGCAGACATTATTAACACTTGCAATTTTAAAGCCCACATATTTATTTGCGTGTGGAATTTATATAATAGGGAATTTGGAAAACTTTCATACTATATAAAATAAATAGAAGGAGGATATTATGAATTTTTTCGATTCACATGCACATTACAATGATGAGAGATTCATTAAAAATAGAGATGAACTAATTAAAAAAATGTATAACGATGAAATAACTAACATCGTTTGTGCAGGATATAGTTTAAAATCTTCAGAAGATGCAATAAATTTCACAAAAAAATATCACCATATGTTCGCAACTTGTGGAATTTCACCAAATGATATAAACGATAATGTGGAAAAAGAACTTGAAGAACTTGAAAAAATTGCTAAAGATCCTAAATGCGTAGCAATTGGAGAGATTGGACTAGACTATCATTGGAATAAAGAAAATAAAGAATTGCAGAGAAAAATATTTATTGAGCAAATAAAAATGGCAGAGAGATTAGACTTGCCAATCGTAATTCATACTAGAGAAGCAGTAATGGATACAATCCAAATTTTAAAAGAACATTGTCCAAAAAATAAAGGAGTATTTCATTGTTGCCCACTAAATCAAGAATTGATAAAGGAAGGATTAAAACTTGGATTTTATATATCTTTTAGTGGAAATGTAACATTTAAAAATGCAAAATCAACTGGTTGCATAGAGCTTGTGCCAATGGATAGAATATTAATTGAGACAGATAGCCCTTACTTAGCGCCAGAACCACATAGAGGCGAAACAAATACATCATTATTTGTAAAATATGTAGCAATGAAAATAGCAGAAGTAAAAAATATTCCACTTGCTGATGTTGCTGAACTTACAAAAAATAATGCTAAAAGAATATTTAAAATTGAGGAATGATATTAACATTATAAATGGCAAAATTAAATTACCGTTTTTAGATAAATAAAAAGGCACAAAATTAAAATGATATCAATATAATTGAAACCCTTGAAAAATGCGTGAAAATCATATATAATTGAAATGTTAAAAATTTAAAGGAGAGAGTTTTATGTTTCAAAAATTAGAAGCTGTTGAAAAACGTTATGAAGAATTAAATAAGCTTATAAGTGATCCAGAGGTTATTTCAAGACAAAATGAATGGAAAAACTTAATGAAAGAACACAGCGATATGACAGATATAGTAGAAAAATATAGAGAATACAAAAAAGTTAAAGGTGCATATGATGAAGCACAAGAAATGCTTGCAGATAAGGACTTAAAAGAGTTAGCAGAAATGCAAATGGCAGAGTGCAGAGAAAAGTTACCTAAAATAGAAGAAGAATTAAAATTATTATTAATTCCTAAGGACAAAGATGATGAGAAGAATATAATTTGTGAAATTCGTGGGGGTGCTGGTGGAGAAGAAGCAGCACTATTTGCAGGTACATTATTTAGAATGTATTCAATGTATGCAGAAAGAAAGCACTGGAAATTAGAAGTATTAAATGAAAATGCTACAGAATTAGGTGGATACAAAGAAATTTCTTTTATGATAACAGGAAAAGGAGTTTATAGTAGACTAAAATTCGAAAGCGGTGTTCATAGAGTTCAAAGAGTTCCAGACACAGAAAGTAGTGGAAGAATTCATACATCAACAGCAACAGTTGCAGTATTACCAGTTGTTGAAGACGTTGAAGTTGAATTAAATCCAGCTGATATAAGAATGGAAGTTTTCAGAGCATCAGGAGCTGGAGGACAGCACGTTAACAAAACTTCATCTGCAGTTAGATTAATCCATGAACCAACAGGAATTGTTGCTGAATGTCAAACAGAACGTTCACAAGTTCAAAACAGAGAATATGCAATGAGATTATTAAAATCAAGAATTTATGAAATGGAAAAGAAAAAACAAGATGAAGAACTTGCAAGTGAGAGAAAATCACAAGTAGGTGCAGGTGATAGAAGTGAGAAAATTCGTACTTATAACTATCCACAAGGAAGAATAACAGATCACAGAATTGGAATGAGTATATATCAAATGGAAGATTTTCTAAATGGAAATCTAGATGAAATGATTGATGCAATAACAGCATATGATAGAGCTGAAAAATTAAAAGGTGATCAAGAATAATAATTAAAAGCTAAAAGGTGATGATTAAATTTTGACAGTCAAAGTCAGAATTTAATCATCACTATTTTTTATATAATAGGAAAGTTTCCCACCATTGCTATTATATAAAAAGAATGAAAAAAAGATTAATATGCAGCTTATATTATAAAAATAGCAAAGCCTGAGAAATGAAATTTATAATTCCTTAAAACTTGCAAATAAGTACGAAATATAGTTTCCGCAAAGAAAAGTCGAAAAGTGTCGAATGCTGTAACATAAAAGAAATCAAAATGATAACAAAATAAATAATAAAGTAAAAATAAAACACGAATCCTTTAGTAATAAGGCATTTGATGGAAAAGTTGTCTACAAATACAAAGAAAACAGCACAATCTGTTAAATGTTGTTATTGACCTTTATTTAAATATTCTTAATATATATATTGATAATAATATTTTAAAAATAAAGAACGGAGAATATTTAATGATTAAGAACAAGAAAATAATATTAGTACTTTTAAGTTTATTAATAGCATTAATCGTAAGTGTATTTGCACAGGGATATCTATTAAAAAACAAAATGAAATTAAATAATACAGAAACTGAACCACAAGCTTTGGTTAGTGAAGAACAAGCCGATGTAGGGAAAAATGCAAAAATATCATCAAGTATTATAACTCAAAGGAAAACAGGTACGGGACCATTTGATGCAGATGACACACCAGGAAATGATAGCTCAGAAGATAATAATGTTGTTCGTTCTTTTGATCAAATTACATGGACTATTGAAAACACTATGATTTTAAAAGAGAATTCAGAGCAAGAACATTATAGTGGTGGAACAATAGTAATAAAAGCAGAAGTTCCAGAGGCATGTAGTAATTTTGTAAGATGGGATTTGGACTCAATGAAATGGGCTGAAAATGCAACCGTTTCAAGTGATGGAAGAACATTTACAGGAACTTATTCAATGACAACAAAAGAAATAACAATTCCAGGAAAACAGACATTGGTATTAGTTTTAAAAATTCTAGGTGCACCAAATGAATTAGAAATCACGCCTAATATAGAAGTTAGCTTATATGGAAATGATGATGCAGACAAAGTTTCATACACAGACGAAAAAACAATAGTAAGTGCAACATCAAAATATGATGTTTACTTATATAACCATAATACAGGAATTTCTGTTGAGAGAAATGGCGAATCTAAAAAAATATATCAATATGGTGTAGCTTTTAGAATATTAGGAGATAATTCTTCAAAAGGAATAAAAGGAATTGAAATTCCAACAGGAGATTTGAATTTTGATATCAAATACAGTATGAATAGAAAAGAACTATCAAATGGAGAAAGTACAGATATAAGCAATAATATAAGCTTATATAATTATAAATATAATGCAATGAATAGTAGTTGCTTAGGAGATTCAAACAATACTATAGATGATTTTCCAACAACTACATATTTTTCAAAAGGAACATTTCCATATTCAAGTAGCAGTGATAAAAGAAGAAGCGTTTATAAAAATGGAAACCTAAGTATGGTTGACGACGGAAACGGAAAAATCCATGTAACAATATCAAATTACGGAACAAGTGATACATTTCCGGATAGAAATGATTGGACATCTTATGCAAATGATAGCCAATATTCATTTGCCAAAAATATTGGTTTCATATCAGTAGGAATATTCTACATGCAAGTAAATATGAATGATGAAACATGTAAAGCAGACACACAATCATATATAGAACTTGAAGCTAAAAATGCTAAAGTTCAAACAGTTGGAAACACTACAGAACAAGAAGAATCATATTTAAATAATAATAAAATAACAGCAAATCATATTATTTATGGTCCAGGCTCATATAGTAAAGAAACTCATTTTTACAGTGCAAATGGAGGATATTTAGCAAACCCATGGGGAGCTGGTAATGCTAATAGCTATATAGGAAGCAAAGTATATGCACATAATAGATTAATAATAGATGCGAATAACGATAAAAAAGACTGGATATATGGAGTTGATGCATTATTAAAATTTGATGACACAGCATTTGAGCCAGTACTTGAAAGTAATGGCAGTGAATATGTAACAATGGGTGAATATGGTAGCTGTGATATGAGATTTAATATTCTATATGCAGGAAAAAAAGACAAAACGGGCTGGGCATCAGATAGTGAAATGATTGCTACATCAATAGAAGATTTAGTATATTTTGATACATTGGATGAATTAAAAAACGCAGGATACACATGTGTAGCAACGATGATAGAATCAACATCTGGTGTAATAAAGAGTGGTGTTAATGCTGATGTTAGAATTCCATTAAAAATTAAATCAACAGCCAAAATAAATGAAGTTGCACAAGCTGTGTTAGATACTAGATATTATAATGAAGGAAATGCACCAGACAGAACAACACAAACGCATACAAAAACAACAACAAAATCTGATTATCCAACAGTAAAAGTAAGTTTTGAACATTTTAAATATGTAAAAACAGCATATGATGATAATGGACAAATTATATCAGGTACACATGGTGGAGGACATATTTATGGAAACAGCTTACTAATTTTAGGAGCAGACCAAAGTGTTAGCATAAAAACGATTGATGATACTGGTAAAACTAAAGTAAACTACGATGTCGGAAAAAATGAAACAGAAACAATAATTTCAATTGCACCAGCAATTACTTTAAAAACAGTTATGGAAGAAAAAATAACTAATATTTCTATAAAAATAGAAAGTAAATTACCACAAGGCTTAAAATACGTTCCGGGAAGTTCAAATTATGATGAACCAAAAGTTGTAGAAAATTCTGATGGAACAACAACATTAACATGGGAAATTTATAACTGTACAGCAGGTGAGCTGATTAATCCAATAACATACAAAGCGCACATTAACGAAGAGACACAAAACGGAAAACAATATACAGTAAGTGCAATTATATCTGAAATTATAAAAGACGGAGAAACAGGTAAATTAGGAAATAAACCTTTAGAATATAGAACAAGTACAAATACAATTCAAATAATAAACCTATCAAGCTATAGCTTATATAAGACAACAGAAACACCAATAATAGAAATCAATGGATTAATACACTATAAAGTTACAGCAATAAATAAAACAGACGATCCAATAACAGACTTTCAATTACTAGATATTCTTCCATACAATGGAGATAATAGAGGGACAAACTTTAATGGAACAGTCACAGCTAAGAAAATTGATATAACTCAAATTAATTCATTAACATCAGAAACCATAGATAACAGTAATCTAAATATATATGTTACAAATCAAGAGAGTGTAAGAACAGGAGTTACAGCAAAAGACGAAGATTTAGGAAAAACAACTATATGGAATACAGTTGCACCAGGAGCAAGCATTAATTCAGATGTTACAGCATATGCAGTTATAGGAAAAATTGCAGCAAGAACCAGACTAGAAATAGATATTTATCTTCAAACAAATGGAAATAAGCCAAGCGATACTTACAAAAATTCAGCTTCAGCGCAAATAAATAAAGAAACAGAAGCAATGGAAACACCAGTAATAACAGTACAAGACGTAAAAAGATCATTAAGTGGAAAAGTATGGTTTGATGAAAATAAAGATGGAATAATTAATGACGGAGAAGAACTACTATCAAATGTAACAGTTACATTAATCAATGAAGATGGAACACCAGCAATAGATAACTCAGGAGATGTAATTCCAGCAACAAAAACAGATAGCAACGGCGATTACTATTTTGAAGATATGGTAAAAGCAAATTATAAAATAAAAGTAGAAGTAACAGACAGTGAAAAAGAAATAACAATCAAAAATGCAGGTACAAACCAAGAAATAAACAGCAAATTTAATAAAGACCAAATGACAGATGTAATAACAGAATTAAACAGCGTAGCAAGCCCAGTAATAAGTAAAAATTTCTTAAATGCAGGTATTGCATATAAAGATACAAGTGTAATAGTACATCATTATATTAAAGGCACAACAACAAAGTTAAGTGCTGACGTTACAATTAAAGGAAAGATAACAGATACATATAACACAACAGTAGCAAAAGACATTCCAGAATATTATGAATTAGTTGCAGAACCAACCAATAAAACTGGAAAAATGACAAAAGATACAATAGAAGTAATTTATTATTATCAACTTAAAAAATATCCATACACAGTAAATTACTTAGAAAAAGACACAAACAAAGTATTGAAAGATTCAAAAAAAGTTGCAGATATAACATATGGAACAGCGATAAAATCACAAAGTGAAGTAATTGATATTAACGGATATAAATATGATAGTGTTGATAAAGATACTTTAACAATTGGAACAAGCGAAAATGTGATTAATATTTACTACACAAAAAGAACAGATTTATCATATAAAGTAAACTATCTAGAAAAAGACACAAACAAAGTACTACATACTCAAAAAGTGCAAGATGGAATGACTTTTGAAAGCACTGTAAAAAGTAGTGATGAAGTAATTAAAATAGATGGATACAATTATAACAGTGTAGATAAAGAAACATTGACAATAACTACAGGTGAAAATGTAATTAATATCTATTACACAAAGCGAACAGACCTAAGCTATACAGTAAATTATTTAGAGAAAGATACAAACAAAGTATTACATGATCCAAAAACAACTGAAAACATGACATTTGGAGCAACAGTAACGTCAAGCAAAGAAGTAATTTCAATAAATGGATATGATTATAATTCAGTAGACAAAGAAACTTTAACAATAACAACAGGCGAAAACGTAATAAATATTTATTACACAAAACGAAACAATCTAAGTTATATAGTAAATTACTTAGAAAAAGATACAAACAAAGTATTACATAATCCAAAAACAACTGGAAACATGACATTTGGAGCAACAGTAACATCAAGTAAAGAAGTAATTTCAATAGATGGATATAATTATAATTCAGTAGATAAAGAAACTTTAACAATAACTACAGGTGAAAACATAATAAATATCTACTACACAAAACGAAACAACCTAAGTTATACAGTAAATTATTTAGAAAAAGGAACAAATAAAAAATTAATTGATTCGAAACAAGTTAATAATGTAGTATTTGAAACAGTTATAAAAACAGCAGATGAAAAAGAAAAAATATATGGATATGATTATGATTCAGCAGATAAAGACCAACTAATAATCGGAACAGGCGAAAATGTAATAAACTTATACTACATAAAGAAAAGCACGAAAGTAATAGTACATTATTATGAAGAAGGAACAACTAAAAAACTTTCAGAAGATGTTACTATAAACGGAAAAGTAAACGACGCATATGAAACAATATCAGCAAAAGATATATTACCTAAATATGAATTAGTTGCGGAACCTGAAAATAAAACAGGAGTAATGACAGAAGACACAATTGAAGTAATCTATTATTACAGAGTAAAAGATGCAGTTGTAAATGCGAGATATCTAGAAAAAGGAACAGAAAAACAATTAGCTACACCTGAAACTAAAAATGGAAAAGTAGATGAAGATTATGAAACAACAGCAAAAAATATAGAAGGATATCAATTAGTTGAAGTAGATGGAAATCAAACAGGAAAATATACAATAGAACCAATTACAGTCACATATTATTATTTATATAAAACAAAAGCTACAGTTCAATACATAGACAAAATAACAGGTCAAATACTAGAGCAGTCAACAACAGAAGGACTGGAAGGAGATAACTTTGTAACAGAAAGTAAAGATTTTGAAAATTATATTTTAGTTGAAGAACCAGCAGAAAAAACAGTAAAAATGACAAAAGAAGAACAGATATTAAAATATTATTATATTCATATTTCTGGAGGAGTAATTGAAAAACACATAGATATAATAAGTGGAAAAATATTAGCAAACGAAGAACACAAAGGAAAAGAAGGCGATGATTATGATATTCCATCAAGAACATTCGAAGGATACGATTTAGTTGAAGAAAAATTACCAACAAACAGCAAAGGAAAGATGACGATAGAACCAATTGAAGTAATTTACTATTATATATACAAAACAAAAGTTACAGCAGAATACATTGATAAAATTACAGGTGAAAAATTAACAGAAGACGTGATAACTCAAGGACATGAAGCTGACGATTATCAAACAGAAAGAAAAAAATTCGATGACTATAAATTAATAGAAGTACCTGAAAATGCAGATGGAAAAATGACAAAAGAAGATATTACAGTAACATATTATTATGTTCATATATCAGGCGGAGTAATAGTAAATCACATAGATATAAAAACAAATAAACAACTAAAAGATGAAAGCAAAATAGAAGGATATGAAGGTGACTACTATGAAACACACGAAGAAGACTTTGAAGGCTATGACTTAGTAAAAGAAAAATATCCAGACAATGCAAACGGAAAAATGACAATAGATGTAATCAGAGTAACCTATTATTACATAAGAAAAGCAGAAGTAAATGTAAAATATGTTGACAAAGAAACTGGAGAAGAAATAGAAGAAACTACTAATATTAAAGGACACGAAGATGACGAATACAACACAGAACCTAAAGATATACCAGGATACGATTTAATAGAAGAACCAGCAAACAAGAATGGAACAATGACTGTAGATCCAATAGAAGTAATCTATTATTATAAGAGACCTGCAAATGTTATTGTAAATTATTATGACATTGATACAAAAGAGAAAATTGCAGATGAAATTCAAATAAATGGACATCAAAATGATGAATACACAACAGAAGAAAAAGACATTAAATATTATAAAATAGAAGCAATACCAGAAAATAAAGATGGCAAAATGGTAGTTACAGTAACAAAAGATGAGAATGGTGATGATATCGTAGAAGATACGACATATGTAAATTATTACTACAGAAAATTAACATTTAACTTAAAAATAGAGAAAATTGTTGATAGTATAATAGTTGATGGAGCAGAAAATAAAGTAGATGGCAATCTAGGAAAAATAGAAATAAATAGAAAGAAAATTTCAACAAGCAACATTCGTGTTAAATATAAAATAAAAGTATCAAATGATAGTGAATTATCTGGAAAAGCTCAAATTATAGAAAATATTCCAAGCGGAATGAAAATGAAATTAGAAGATAATTATGGATGGAATATCCAAGAAACAATTGCAATAATGAATACAAAAGAAATTAAACCAGGAGAAAGCGTAGAATATACAGTTACTCTAGAATGGATAAACGGAGAAAATGCAATTGGAACAAAAGAAAATACAGTACAACTTGGAAGCATAAAAAATGAAGCAAACTTTGAAGAAAAAGACACAACAGATAACGAAGACAAAGCAGATGTAATAATATCAATAGGTACAGGAGAAAATAACTATAAACAAACAGCAATAGGATTATTATTCTTAGTAATTGAATTCACAGCAGTGATATATGTATTTAAAAAGATAATTAAAGCATAAAAAAGTAAGAAAAATGTCAATAATAACGCTTAATTTCTGATATTAAATTTCAGAATTAAAATGTTATCATTGACATTTTTTTAAATAAATAAAAAGACTGAAAATTTTAAATTTCCAGTCTTTTCTATTTTAAATATTATTCATCTTTTTTAGAAATTTTACGATATTGAACAAGTGAAAACATACTTAAAACTAATGCAAGTAAAAGAATCATAGCAACGTTAAAATCTGTTTTATCAATACCTGTATGTGGTAAATCTTCTGATGAATTTGTTGTATTAATTGATTTTGCAACATTTGATGTTTGATTAACTGAATTTAGACTTGAAGAATTATTTGTAATTCTATTTGAAGTTGAATTATTAGAAGGTGTATTGTCAGTTGAATCACCTGATGCAGAATCATCTGTACTATTGCCCGTTGCTGAATTTTCACTAGTATTTGTAGAATTTTTAGCAGTTATAGAACTGGCAAAAGAGAAATTAGCAAAAGCGAATATTAGTAAGATTGATACAACAAAAACTAAAGCTTTTTTTATATTTTTCATTATAATCCTCCTATTAAAATTATTTAATTAACTTTATTTTACAAATAAAAATAAGTATATGTCAATAGATGTAACTAAAACGTAAAGAATATTAAAAAAATGAAAAATTTCAAAGAAAAATAAAATAAAAACACTATTTACAAAAAGTGAAAAATTTTATATAATGCAAACATAAATTCGTAAAAGTGAGGGATAAAAATCAAATGAATGATATAATAGATGTACTTAATGATAAACAAAAAGAAGCGGTTCTTTCAACAGAAGGCCCATGTCTTGTAATAGCTGGTGCAGGATCAGGAAAGACAAAAGTTTTAACTCATAAAATTGCATATTTAATGCAAGAAAAAAATGTAAAACCATGGAGCATTTTAGCAATCACATTCACAAACAAAGCAGCAAACGAAATGAAAGAAAGAGTTGAAAATCTTGTTGGAGATGTTGCAAAAGATATGTGGATTGGAACATTCCACTCAATATGCGTAAGAATTTTAAGAAGATATATTGACAGAATAGGATTTACATCTTCTTTCATAATTTTTGATTCTTCAGATCAACGTACACTTGTAAAACAATGTTTAAAACAATTAAATATAGATGACAAAATGCTTAATGACAGAGCAGTACTTTCAGAAATTAGTAATGCTAAAAATGAAATGCTAGAACCAGACGCATATAAATTAAGAACAAACAACGAAATAAGAAAAGAAACAATTGCAAAAGTTTATGAATTATATCAAAAAAGATTAAGAGAAAATAATGCTATAGACTTTGATGATATTATCAACTATACAATCAGAATTTTATCTGAAAATCCAGATGTTTTAGAATATTATTCAAATAAATTTGAGTATGTTTTAGTAGATGAGTATCAGGATACTAACAAAGCTCAATTTACATTAGTTTCAATATTAGCAGCACTTCATGGAAATATTACAGTTGTTGGAGATAATGATCAGGGAATATATTCTTTTAGGGGTGCAGATATAACAAATATTTTAAATTTTGAAAAAGACTTTCCAGGAACAAAAATAATTAAATTAGAGCAAAATTATAGATGTACACAAAATATTTTGGACGCAGCAAATGCAGTAATCAAGAACAATGAAACAAAATACGAAAAAAAACTTTGGACAGAAAATGGCAAAGGTGGAATGATAACAGTTTTCAGAGGAAACGATGAATATGATGAGGCAAACTTCATTGTTGAAAACATAAATAAACTTCGAAGAGAAGAATATATGACATATAATGACTTTGCTATTTTATACAGAATGAACAGTCAATCACGTAGCATAGAAGATATCTTAAGAAGAGAAAATGTGCCATACAAAATAATAGGTGGTCTAAAATTCTATGAAAGAAAAGAAATAAAAGATACAATTGCTTATTTAAGATTAATTCAAAATCCTTCTGACAACCTAAGTTTAACAAGAATAATAAATGAACCTAAAAGGGGAATAGGAAAAACAAGTTTAGACAATGTACAACAAATTGCTATGCAATCTGAGACATCAATGTATGATGTAATTAAAAGAGCAGACGAATTTGGATTAAATAGAGTGTTTGCAAATTCAAGAGAATTTGTATCACAAATAGAAGAACTAAGAGCTAAAAAAGACAATATAAAAATATCAGACTTAATAAAAGAAACATTAAATAAAACAGGATATACAAAAGCCCTAGAAGATGAAGATACAACAGAAGCAGAAACAAGACTTGAAAATATTGAAGAATTTTTAACAGTTGCAATGGAATTTGAAGAGCAAATGGCAGAAAATTCATTAGAAGAATTCTTAGAAGGAATCACACTTTCAAGCGACCTTGATAATGCAGATGACCAAGAAGATTCAGTTACATTAATGACACTACACAGCGCAAAAGGACTTGAATTCCCAGTAGTATTCTTAGTTGGTATGGAAGAAGGAATTTTCCCAGGATACAAATCAATAGGAGAACCTAAAGAACTAGAAGAAGAACGTAGATTATGCTACGTTGGAATCACAAGAGCAAAACAAAATTTATTTATAAGTTGTGCACGTCAAAGAACAATATTTGGTTCAACAAGTTGCAACCAAGTTTCAAGATTCGTAAAAGAAATTCCAAAAGAATTAATGGATGGATTTGATGAAAACTTTGAGGACAAGCCACAAAAAACATATGAAGATTATCAATACGAATGGAAATATGGAAATAGCCATGTTACATCATATAAATCTGATGAAGTAAAATCAGCCAAACCAGCAATGCAATACAGCTTCAGAACAGCAGAAAGCTTCTTAAATAACCTAAATAAAAAACCAGCAACCACAAGCGTAGATATCAGCATATACAGAGCAGGCCAACGAGTATATCACAAAAAATTTGGAGAAGGAAGAATCAATTATGTTGAAGCCGAAGGCGATGATGCAAAAGTTGACATCACATTCGACAAAATAGGACACAAACGCTTAATGGCAAAATACGCTGGATTAGAAGTTTTAGATTAATATAAAATTATTGCAAAAGAAAGAACATTATATTTTATTTTTTAGTGACGCGCAGTTTGAAAGTTTTTACCTAGCCTTCTAAACGAAGTTTAGTGGGCGGTAAAAGATTTTAGCAAGGAACAAAAAATAAATATAATGTTCTTATTAATTTGCATATAAAGAAAAATACATATGAAAATTTTTTCACACCTTGCTGTCGCATTCCTCGATTCTTGAAAATAAAAATTTATCATTTTTATTTTCA
>USQZ01000033.1 GCA_900556975.1 uncultured Clostridium sp.
TTTCTTTTGTCTATTTTTTATTTATATTTTCCCACATATTATTTATGCTAATATTGCTTTCTCGTGGTTCTATTAAATATTTTTTATCTTCTGTGGTTATTTTAATTACCATTCTTAAACCTAGTAATATGATTACAAATCCGACTATCATTCCGGTTACACAATCAATTTTTATTCTATTTATATTACTTGAAAATTCATCCAATATCGCAACCTGTGTTAGCACTATTGATGTTAGAGCTTTAGCAATATTTCCTTGACATGCAGCAGAAACGATTGGATCTTTTTTTCTTTTATATTTTATAGTTTCTATTATTGCTGTTGTTAAACTAAAATATGAAATTAGCGCAACTATAATTATTAAATATCCATCTAAATTGTTGTGTGTTTTTCCAGTTTTAAATATTATAAAATTGATTATGAGATATGCCACACCTAGCAAAGCTAATAGCCAACCATTATATAAATAATTATTGTATGCTATTCTCCTTCTGGCTCTTCTATCTTTTATTTTCTTTATTTTTCTATAATCTCTGACTGACCTAAATTTTGAGTATGCTAAAATACCATAAAAAATCGAGTTAATCAAGAACCATACAGATGAATAAATTATTCCAAATATTAATTTAAACAATGCTATAAAAGCTGTTCTTATTGTTGCTACTTGTAACATATACATTTTTCTATCTTTTTTATCTAATTCGAAAAACTTGTATACGATTTCTTTTGCTCCCATCTTTGCTCCTTGCTAAAGTCTTTTATTCTATAACCTTGTCTTTAGACATATATTCTTTGCAAAATTCTCTAAATCCTTTATCTCTTTCATCAAATATGTCTAATGTGAATTTTTTTCTTTCTGGAGTTATGTCTTCCATTTCATCTAGTATATTTTCCAAGTCACTTCTAGTAAATGTATTAACTGCATTAATTGATTTTTTAGTTTGTTCTGGATATGTTCGTAACATGTGCTTTAACATTGAATGATATTCTTCTTCAATTTCACTAGTCATTTGCGATTCTGGTGTTATTATTGCACATTGTCTGTTTTGTTCCATTGCTTTTACTTCTTCTCTATATTTTGCTTCATCATTCATACTTGGAATTCCGCGAGATGCAAAGCCTAAAACCGAAGCATTATCAAACATTGGGTACATGTCAAATTCTCCATTTTCTTTATCTTCTCTTATCATCCAATTATCTGCTACTCTATCTGCATTTACAAATTTTATGTCATACACAACCATGTTTATAAAATCTTGTTTAAAATTTAAAAATTCTTCGTAAGGTCTATGTCTATCTGTTACTCTTTTAAATGCTGCATTAATTACTTCATCAATATTGTAAATCCAATCTGCTTCTGGCATTGAATCAATACTTTTCCTATATTCATTTATCATTTCTGTTGGTAGCATTATTACATCATTTTTACTTTTTTCTACATAGCTTAGGACACCGGTATCAAAGTATGGGGTTCCCACTCTTTGGCTTTTTAGCATTTCGGCTTCACATACTTTAAAACCAACTTTTTTTGCAATTAAAAATCCAAGCATTTCAGCTAAATGTTGCTCTGCATCCCATTTAGATAACTTTAAGAAAAAGGAATTATGATTTTTTCTTGATAATTCATTTTCTGGTCTTTTAGCTTCAAATTTATAGATTCCTTTTTCTCTTGAATAATCATCCACTTTTACATATTTTTCTAGATTTAATGGCTTCCCAACGTATTTCATATTTTCACTATCCTTGAATAAAATTTGTTAATATTGTTTTTTCTCTTTTTGGTAATTCTATACCTACTTTTTTTCCTGCTTCAATGCATTTTAAGTAGTAAGCCATATTTCTTCCTAAAATTCTCATTGCTTGCATTCCTTCTTCATCTTTCAAAACATCTTCTGGTTTTGCTCCATGTACCATGTTCCAATATCTTGATGAAATTATTGGCATTTCTGTTATTCCAAAATATTTATTTATTTGATCATATGTTGCTGTTGTTCCCGCTCTACGTGCTGATACTACTGTGCTTGCTGGTTTATATCTAAATATATCTGATTGTTTACTACATCCAGCTGAATAAAATGCTCTATCCATAAATGATGTAATAGCTCCTGAAGCTGCTGCGTAATGTACTGGTGTTCCAAAAATAAATCCATCTGCTTCTTTTGATTTTTCAATAAATTCGTTTACTGTATCGTTGAATACACATTTTCCAAGCTCTGCACATTTTTTACAAGCAATACAACCTGATATTGGTTTTATTCCAATCCAAAAAATCTCTGTATCTATTCCTTCTTCATTTAATGTTTTACAGACTTCTGTTAAAGCTGTATATGTGCATCCTTTTTCATGCGGACTTCCATTTACTAATAAAACTTTCATGATAAACCTCCTATATATCTATTACTATTTGCTCAAATCCATCTTTATTCTCTGAAATTTTCTTTTTTGGTTTAAAATTTTTATCTATAAATACTTCTTTATTTAAAATTGATTTAATTAATGAAATATCTTTAAAAGGTATATTCCATGTTGCTCCCATCCAATATGTTTTTCCTTTTTTGTCTCTCTTGCTAGGTTTTCCAATTGTTTTAGTTAATTTTTTAATAACATCAATTCTATTGGTATATACTTGTACAATTTCGTCATTATAAGATATATTTATTGTTGTTTCTTGTTCTTCAACTGGTGTGTCAAAATACTTCATAATTCACCTTTTGCTTTCTGTAGATTCACCACTAATAAATTCTTATCTTTTGTAATCTATATTTCTTTTATTTTTAAATTAAATTTGTCTTCGAATACTTTCTTTTTAGTTATGTATTCTTTAGTTTTAAATCCCTTAACATCTATTATCTCTTGTGTTCCATCGTTATTAAATATAATAAAATCAGCTTTGTATTTTAATCCCGCTGCCAAGATAAAAGTTGGTTGTAAGCAAAATCCTTTAATATCATTTGCTTTTAATCTGTTTTTTAATTCACAGTAATACTCTGCTTCTTTTTGACTGTCAAAAGTATGTCCATCTATAGATGTTTTATTTGCTTTATATTTATGTTTTTTAAAACCTTTTTCTGTATAATTTTTATAATCTTCTATACTCCAATGTTCCATATCTTCTCCAATCTATTTTCATGCCTTTTTTATATATTTTATATATTCAATATTGCTATTTTTACTTCTGGCACTCATTGCATCATATACTTCATTTCTAAGTTGCTCTGTTGCTTCCTTAATTTTTAAACTCTCATCTGGGTAAAATGGTCCATCTATATATGACACGATTTTAATTTTATTTCTTTTCTTACCATATGTTTGATAAGTATTTGTAATTGAATATACCGGTGTTTTTAATTTTACCGGGTATTTGAATGATACTGATTTAAAATTTCTTATTCCAGTATAAAATGGCCAAATATGTGCTTCAGGATAAATTGTTATTGAATTTTTTTGGTTAATCCTTTTTTCTATTTGCTTTAAAAATTTTTTTGTAGACTCTATTGTATCTGGAATTGGTATTGCACCTAGCATTTCAACAATCCATCCGGTTCCTTTTAAAGATATATTAGCTGGATTAACAATTAAAAAATTTCTCTTTGGAAAATCTGCTAAGCTTGGTATAAATGTATCTTCAAATGCTTGAGTATGATTAACATATATAAAATATCCATCTTTTTTATGCTTTTTTAATTTTTCTTTTCCTACAAATTTATGTCTAAATTTTAATTTGGCATCAATTATTTTTATTGGCATGCTTAAAATATTTTGAATTATAACAGAACAAAAATCCCATATAGGATTTTTGTTATAGTTATATTTTTCATCTATTACTCTTGGTTTCATTTGAACTTTCGAAAATTCATCATTTAACTCGTCTATGTAATAAATTGTTTTTTTGTCTTTATCTTTAATCTTCATACTTCTTACTTTCTATTAATATTTTGGCATTTTATCAGGTGGAGTTGTATATTTTAGTGGAATTTTATAAAAAGCTTCATATACATTTTTCCAGTATTCAAAATTCTTTTCTCTCATTTGATTTGTGTTTTCTCTTACTGTTAAATCTGCATCTGGATAAATTGGCTTTCCAATATGCATTGTATATTCTTGAATTTTAAATCCATCTTCACCAGTTATTTGGCTATCTTCCATTGTTATAAATATTGGAACAATTGGTACATTGTTTTTTGCAGCAATTTTAAATGCTCCTGGTTTTAATGGCTTTGGTTTCTTATAATTCCACCATAAACTTTGCTCTGGGTAAATTAATATAACATCGCCTTTTTGCAATATTTTGTTTGTAGCTCTTACAAATTCCATCATTGTTCTTGTGCTTGAGCTTAGTGGCAAAGTATCACAATTTCTAAAGAAGAATCCATATAATCCTGGGAAGTTTGTATAGTTTCCTTCTCTTATTACTTTATATAGTTTTTTGTTTTTTACTAATGTTGATTTTCTAAATGCCGTTTCAACGGCAAAAGCATCAAATGGATTAAAATGATTACATGTTATTACTGCTCCATTTTTTATAGAATTTAAATTTTCTATTCCTTCTATATCTTTTATCAAAAGCTTTTGGGTTTTTATAATATTTTTTAAGAAATATTCACCTGTTTTGTTTGCAAATATATTTTTTACTCTACTTGTTAATTTCTCATTCAAGTAGTCAACGTTATCTGATTCTAGAGTAATTGTTGGTGGATCTTTTTCAGCATCTCTATCAAATTGTCCCGATTCTTCAAGTCTTTCGATTTCTTGCAAAATTCTCATTCTTTCCTGAAATTTTTCATTATTTCTTAACTTTAATTTTATTCTGTCATCTCCAACACAGTCACACTCTTTTTGTGCAAGCATTCTTAATTTTCTGTCTGATTCTCTATCATTAAATTTATCTTCATCAGAATAGTTTTCTTTAATCTTTAAAATATCTTTAAAGAATTCTGTTTTTTTGGCGCATTCCCAGAAATATTCTTTATATAATATTTCTTCAAAGTGCCAAGGCTTAAATGCTAAATTATAATGAATTAAGTGAAGTTCTTCCCTTTTTATTGTATCTCCGCCTATTGGCATTCTATTCCATGTATTATCTACTAATTTTACTCTACCTTTGCATAGTCTATTTAAATAATCTTGATCTTGTGCAACTGAAAATTTTATTGTTCCTAGTAAATATAAAAACTTTTCTTGAAATTTCGCTCTTCTCATTTCTTCTAGATTCATTACTATTATTCCAGCATTGAAATAATGTCTATAATCAGATACTCCAACTACTTTTTCGGCATAATCCTGGAATACTGGAATGTTTTGGATTACATCATCTGGTGCTGCAGCTATAAGATTATCTTTCATGTTTACATTATATAGTTCAGCAACATCTGTTAATATTGTTATATCACTATCTAGATATAATGCTTTGTTGTATTGTGGATATAAATCAGGTATAAATAACCTGAAATATGTTGTTTTTGAATAATAATCTCTTGTATAAAGTTTGTCTTTTACTTTTTCAATATAATAATTCAAATCAACAAATTCAATATTTACATTTTCCTTATTGTATTTTTTTATTTTTTCTTGGTTTTCTTCTGAAATATCTGTATATAAAACTTTTATTAAATAATAATACTTTTCTGATGCATGTTCTGTTAGACTCTGCAATGCAACTGCAAGAAATGGAATGTATCCATTATCTACTGCAAAAAAGATAGGTATAGTTTGTTTGTTTTCCATGTTACTCCCCTTTTTCTTCGTATATTTTTTTGTATTTTTTATATTCTTCTAAATCCTCATCAAATGAATGGCATTTTAATGTTTTGTGCATCTCGTCTATTTGCCATTGTTTAATATTTTCTGTCCTTGGATATGGGATCCATAACATTCTTTTACAAAAGTGACAAATTATTGTGTCCTTCTTATTAAATTTTGATTGTTCGTTATATATTCTTGGTATGATTTTTTTTGATGTTGTTGACCAGAAAATTGCATCTTGATCAGCAAATATCATTTTTTTATTTTTGATTTTGTATCTAGCTTTTTCAAGCAATTTTGTCTCTCTTATTTTTTCCATATTCATTAATAACATTCCAGCATTTATGTAGTCTGGTCTAATAATCCAACAACCATATTTTTCTTTAACCGCTGCATATTCATAATTGGTTATATCTGTGTCATATAATTTTTTTATATCTCCGCCTGCCATCATATCTATATCAAGATATAGTAATTTTTCTGGCATATTTGGAACTAAATCTGCCAGTAATCTAAGTAGTGTATATGGTGTGCAGTATGCATTTTCATTTGCACAGCCTTCAAATTCTTTTTTGTATAAATCTGTAACATCTACCTTAGTAACTGCATTATTGGAATTTTTACTTTTGACCACTTGGTCAAGAAATTTCACTTGTTCATCTGAAATGTCTGTATATTCTGGTTTTAAATAAGAAATATTCATAGTGAAAATATAGCAATTTATTGGTTCTTTTGTTCTGTTGGTTATTGAAATCAATTCGCTTAATGCTCCATCAAAAACCCTGCTATTCCCACAAAGTAAGATATTTACCATTTTCTTCTCCATTTATTTTGCTTAAAACATCTTTCGAATTTTAGCAATTATATAATACCAAATTTCTATTTTTTTGACAAGTTAAAACCTACAAAGTATTATTATTTGTATATATTGACATATTCAGGAAATATTCTTTTATTTTTCATCATTTATATGCCATTTTCTTTCAACATTTTTCTTTTCTTTATTTATAATAGCATCATATAAATTAATATTTAATTTATTACAAATTGCTGTTAAAACTATAAAAACATCTGCAACTTCCTCTTCAATATCTGTGTAATTTTCTATTTTATTGTAGTCTACTGAAGCTGTTGGTGCTGTTTTTCTAATAGCTTTTGCTAGCTCTCCTGCTTCTTCGAATAATAGTAGCACTTGGTGTTGAACAATTTGATTATCAAAACCTCTCATTGTTATAACTTTTTTTATATAGTTTTGAATATCGTCCATTGTGCTTTCTTTTGTTATTGAATTTAATAATTCCTTTTGATCTTGCATCATACCCACTCCTTAAATATTTTTTCTTAATTCTTCGACTATTGCTGGCATATACTCTCTTGCAGTAAAAGGAGCATTTGCTGGTTTATCTTTTACTAATTGTTCAAATTCTTCAAATGGAATATATTTTATCTCGCTTACTTCTTCAGTATCAATAGTAAATTCTTCAATTGGTGTGTTAACTTTTAAGAAATATAAATAGCAAAATATATTGTTAAAGCTATTTGTTAAAACTCTCTTGTTCTTTGCTGTAAATAAATGTTTTAAATCATCTTCTTTTACTGGTATTCCTAATTCTTCTCTTATTTCTCTAATAGCTGATTTTTTAGGTTCTTCTCCTATATCAATATGCCCAGCGCATGACGTACTCCAGTTATTTGCACCTTGTTTCTTGTTAGGTGATCTCTTTTGTAATAATACTTCTCCTTTTTCGTTCATAATCCATACAGCTATTTCTCTATGCCAAAGTCCTTTTGCATGTACAATATCTCTTTCTTCTGTTTTTCCTGTAAGATTATTTTCTTCGTCTACAATTTCCAAATACTCCATTTTAGTCTCCTCCTTATTCTTTTATTTTTATCAGATTATTCGATATTTTTCAAGTATTTGCATATTTTCCCCATATACGGGTACTCTTTCAAATATGCTTTTGGGCAAAATAAAAAGAATATTACATTTTGCTTTAAATCAAATATAATATTCTCTTTATTACCTGTGCACTAAAATGCAAATAACATTGCCATGTATAGTGCATATAACATTAAATATGTAATTCCGTTTGAAATAGTCATTTCGTCTTTTCTATCTGTGTATGGGAAAATTCCTAAAACAATTGTTGCAACTATTAATATTCCCATTTGTAAATTGTAACTTGTGTTATAGTTCATTGGGCTAATCGCTGCGGCTGCACCTATTATTAGTAACATATTAAAAATATTTGAACCAATAATATTTCCAATTGCAATATCTGAATTTTTCTTTAATGCTGCTGTTACACTTGTTACCAATTCAGGAAGGCTGGTTCCTATTGCTACAATTGTTAATCCTATTATTTTGTCACTTACGTTAAACATTTTTGCTATTTTTTCTGAATGCTCTACTACTAGGTCTCCTCCAATTTTTAAAGCAATTATTCCTACTATAATGTATATAATATTAACTATTATTTTTCTCTTTTTGCCTTCTTCAGCTGATCTTTGCTTTTCTTCTTCACTAATCTCGTCGAAGTCTTCACCTTTTTTCGCCATCATAATTGTGTAACAGATAAACCCTATAAAAAGTGCAATTAGAATTATTGCATCGATTCTTGAAATTGAGTTTCCTATGTTTGCTAAGATTAAGAATACTATAGATACTCCTAAGCATATTGGAATTTCAATAAGTTTTGTTTCTTTTTTAAATATAATTGGATTAATTGTTGCTGATATACCAAGTATTAATAGCAAATTGCATAAATTACTTCCTATAACATTTCCAATTGCCATATCAGAATATCCATCAATTGCTGATGTTATACTTACAAATAATTCTGGCATTGATGTTCCTATTGAAACTATTGTTAGTCCAATTATTATTTCTGGTATGTGAAATCTTTTAGCTACTCCACTTGCTCCATCTACTAGAAAATCCGCACCTTTTACTAAAAGTACAAATCCTAGTGCTATTAATAAAATATTAACTGCCATTTTTCTTTTCCCTTCTTTTATATTCGAAGTTTAAGCTAGTATTTCTACTAGCTCTCTTCGTTTGTTTTTCTTCTTTGAAAATATTTTGCTACTTCTGTAATTGGTATTACTAAGAATGCTAATCCAAAAGCTATTGCAAATTCTTTAAAGCTGATTGAGGCTAAACCAAATAGGTTTGATAGTGCTGGAATATAAATGACTCCTGCTGTAAATACTAGTGATAACATAAATGAACCTAATAACCATTTATTTCTAGTTTTCATTTTAAAAATTGAACCTTTTTGTGTTCTCATACATATAGCATAAAACATTTCAACTAAGTTTGCTGTTAAGAATGCCATTGTCATCCCATCTACTGACTCAAATACTCCATAATGACCAAGTTCAATATATTGTCCAATAAAGAATGATAGCAATACTATGAAGGCCATTATAACTCCGTGGATTATCATTGAAGAGCCAGCTCCATCTGAGAATACTCCTTCATTTGAATTACGAGGTTTTCTCTTCATCAAGTTTCCTTCTGCTTTTTCCATTCCTAAAGCTAAACCAGGTGTACTATCTGTAACCATGTTTATCCATAATAATTGTGCTGGTGTTACAACTGTAATTCCAAATGCTGATGCTAAAAATACATAAATAACTTCAGCTGCATTTGTTGATAATTGGAATTGCAAAACTTTTCTTATATTATCATATATTTTTCTACCTTCTTCTACTGCATTTACAATTGTTGCAAAGTTGTCATCTGCAAGTACCATGTCTGATGCTTGCTTTGTTACGTCTGTTCCTGTTATTCCCATGCTTATTCCTATATCTGCTGCTTTTATTGAAGGTGCATCATTTACACCATCACCAGTCATTGCAACAACTTGGTCTTGTGCTTTAAAAGCCCTTACAATTTTTGTTTTATGTTCTGGTTGAACTCTTGCAAATACTGAACATTTCTTTACTTTCTTTATTAAATCTTTTTCAGATAATCCATCTAATTCTGCTCCTGTCATTGCCTCTGATGCATCTTTAATTATTCCTAAATCTTTTCCTATTGCAACTGCTGTATCTATATGATCTCCAGTTATCATTACTGGCCTAATTCCAGCTTTTCTACATTCTTTTATTGCATCATAAACTTCCGGTCTGCATGGATCAATCATTCCAACGAATCCTATAAATGTTAAATCTTTTTCTAAATTTTCAGCATCAAAGTTTTCTGGAACTTGATCATGTTCTCTATATGCTGCACCTAATAATCTTAGTGCCTTATCTGCAAATTCTTTATTTTTTCTTCTTACTTCTTGTTTAATTTCTTCTGTCATTGGAACAACTTGACCGTCTTTATCTAAATAATGTGTGCTTCTTTCTAATAATATTTCACAAGCACCTTTTGTATACTGAATTATTTTTTCATTTTTATTATGAACAGTTGACATCATTTTTCTCATTGAATCAAATGGTGCTTCTCCAATACGTGGAGCTTCTTGTTCAAGTTTATATTTGGGTAATCCAATTTTATTTGCAAAGTTAACTAATGCTGCTTCTGTAGGCTCACCAATTGCTTCTATATCATCTTCACCTATTTCAGCATCTGAACATAATGCCATTGCCTCTGCTAATAATTTTTGATTATTGCTTTCATCTTGTACAACTGTCATCTTGTTTTGAGTTAATGTTCCTGTTTTATCTGTACAGATTATTTGTGTACATCCTAAAGTTTCAACTGCATTTAATTTTCTAATTAACGCTTGCCTTTTAGCCATTGATGTTACACCAATTGAAAGTACAATTGTTACAACTGCTGGCAAACCTTCTGGAATTGCTGCAACAGCTAATGCAACTGCAACTAAAAAAGTATCTAAAATATGTGCTCCTGTGAAATCACCCGTTTTAATAATTCCAAATAAAAATACAAATACACTTATTCCGACAACCACTTTTGTTAGAACTTTTGATATCTCACCCATTTTCTTTTGAAGTGGTGTTTTTTCATCATCACTCTGCTGAAGAGCATCTGCAATTTTACCCATTTCTGTATCCATTCCTGTTGCTACAACTACAGCTTTTCCACGTCCATAACTAATTGTACTTCCATTATATAACATATTAGTTCTGTCACCTAATGGAACATCTAATGTATTTTCTTTTAAATAAATCATATCAACAATTTTATTAACTGGATAAGATTCTCCTGTTAGTGCGGCTTCCTCAACCTTCATACTAAAAGATTCCAAAATTCTACAATCCGCTGGTATTGCATCTCCAGCTTCTAGTACAATTACATCTCCAATTACTAATTCTTCACTTTTGATATTTTGTACAACGCCATCTCTTATAACTTTTGAAGTTGCTTTTGTCATTTCCATTAATGAATCAATTGCGCCTTCAGCTTTACTTTCTTGTACTAAACTTAAAATCGTATTTACTATTACAACAAACAAAATTATAAAAACATCTGTAAAAGAATCTCCACTTGCAAATGCTGTAATAGCTGATATTCCAGCAGCTACTAATAGC
Source organism: uncultured Clostridium sp. (assembly GCA_900556975.1). Classification (GTDB taxonomy): domain Bacteria; phylum Bacillota; class Clostridia; order TANB77; family CAG-508; genus UMGS1994. The sequence goes on from USQZ01000033.1 coordinate 11,254, forward strand.
ATTATAATCATTGGATCAATTAATGCTTTTATGAATTTCTTAACTATGCCATCTCTAGGTGGCTCTTTTAATTTGTTTAGTCCATTTTTTTCAAGTCTTTGTTTCGCTTGTTCAGAAGTTAATCCATTTTGCGTTGATTCTATGTCTTTTAAAACTTCATCAGCACTTTTTAAATACTCTTTCAATTTTCTTTCCTCCTTATAAATAATGTTTTATTGTTAATCATTAGGCTTTTTTTTCAGGTCTCTTTTTATTATTAAGAACAAAAGCGGACATTAATAACATTTGCACTAATTATAGCATTTTTAAGTCCGCGTATTTGTTCGCGCGCGAAATTTGCTTTGCAAATCTCTGTGCATTGTTAATTTATATAATAGGAAGTTCGGAGAACATTCCTATTATATAAAAAAACATATTATTATGATGTTTTTACTTAGTATAGTATTTTTAGTCTGTCTGCTAAATTTGTATTATAAATTTCTATGCATTCTCTATGATTTTGTGTTCAAAAAACTTCTTGTTAAGCAAAAAAGAGACCAGTTTGCATACTCTTTGTTAGTTGCAAACAAGTCTCATTATTTAAAACATAGTCAGATTTTAAAATCGGGTATGTTGGCTATGTTACATATTTAAAATATGCTAATTACTCCCTCATTCATATTGACGATATTATATACTAAATGAACTTTGTTGGCAATGACTTTTTAAAAATTTATACTGTCTATTACTTTTCCATCTGTATTTTTTAACTCCATTTTTTCTTCATCAATTGTTAGATAACTGTTTTCTGTATTATCTTTTGGTAATGAGATTGAACCTGGGTTGGCAAAAATTATTCCATCTTTTTCTTTTATGAAGCCTGTGTGGAAATGTCCATATAGCATTATATCTATTTTTTTGTTTGGCAAGTTGTCTATGTTATAATTTTGTCCATGTGTACAAAATACCTTTTTGCCGTTTATGTCTAATAAAAGATTATCATTTAATTTAAATTCTGAAATCATTTCATCAACTTCTGCATCACAATTTCCTTTTACAGCTTCTATATATTGTTTTAAAGAATTTAATGCTTCAGCAACTTTCATTGGAGCATATTCTTTTGTTAATGGATTTCTTGGTCCGTGATAATATAAATCTCCTAGTAAAATTATTTTATCTGCTTTTTCCTTTTCAAAAATTTCAGGTATTTTATTTGCATAATATGATGAGCCATGAATATCTGATACTACTAATGCTTTCATAATTTTCCTCCTATTTTATATATTATTTATAAATTCAAACATTTTATTATAATAAGTTTCTGGTTCTTTATATTTAGAATCTGTATGCCCTGCACCTTCTATAATCAATTTTTCTTTTTTACAGTTAGCTGCTTCATATAGCTGTTCACACATATATTCTGGTACAAAATCATCTGCATCACCATGTATAAATAGTATTGGTGTTTTACTTTTCTTTACTTGATCTAATGCTGATGCTTTTTTAATATTATATCCTGCGCGAATTTGCGCTACAACTTGGAACATATTAAGTACTGGAAACTTTGGAATGTTAAATCTTTTCTTTGCCTCAGATGCAAAAATATCCCACACGGAAGTATATCCACTATCTGCAATTATCGCTTTAACATTTGATGGCAGATTGTCTCCTGAGGCCATCAATACTGTTGCAGAGCCCATTGATGATCCATGCAATATTATTTCTGAATCTTCATTTTGCTCTACTATTAATTTTATCCATCCTTGTAAATCGTCTTTATCTAACCAGCCCATTCCAATATACTTTCCTTCGCTTTCACCGCAACCTCTCATATTCGGAATTAGTACATTGTATCCTTCTTTTGAAAAATGTTCTCCTATTGTTAAAACTGATTTTGGACTTGAACGATATCCATGTAATACAATCGCCCATTTATTATTTTCTGTATTAACTATGTATTCTGTTCCTTTTAGCTTTATGCCATCTTTTGCTGTTATTTCAACATTCTTTTGTTTTGTACTATTACTCCACTCTTCAGCTTTTTCTGTTGCTTCTTTTCTATTCTTTTGTATAACATTTTCTGATTCTTGACTTAAAGTAACTTCATCTTTTACTTGTCTATCTCCGCCATTTCCACTTCTTGCAATTGCATAATTAACAAAATAATTTCCTATCCCGTATGATATTCCAGCTATTAAAATTATCAAGATTGTTATTGAAATTATTATTGTCTTTATTATCTTTTTCTTTTTTATATTTTCCACACATTATTACTCCTAAAAACTTTTTTCTGTATTCTAACATATAGAATTTTTTTATTCAAGGAATAAAAGCAGATGATTTACTAAAGTCGCTGGATACGTGTGCTTTTTTCATACAATTAATTTTTTCTTAATTTATGGATTTTAATCTTTTAAGTAATCATAATATTTAATTTAGAAAAGCGCCGAGATTCCATTGAATCTCAGCGCTTATTGCTAGATGGATACAAAAACAAAAACTATTCTATTTACTACTTTCTGCATTTTCTGCAGATGTATCTGTGCTTGACTGCTGCTGTTCGGCATCTTCAAGCATATTGAAGATAAATGAACCGCTTTCACCGCCAACATAGTTTGGGAACTCTCCATCCCATTTATCCAAGAACTGCTGTCTTAAGATAGGGTCTGTTAAGCTGTTAGCTAAAAGTTCATTAGCTTCGGCCTGTTTCTGTGCTAACTCATAAAGTGCATCAGCTTCAGCCTTTGCTGCCTGTACTTTTGCATTGTAGTCCTTTTCTGCACTAATTGCAGCTACTTCTTTGTCATTGTTTGCTTTGGCAATAGCTTTCTCGTTTTCAATGTCCTGCTTATCTTTCTCAATCTGTGCAAGTCTCTTCTGTTCAAGAGCCTGATTGTACTCGTCGAGAAAGTCAGCGTTGCCAACGATCGTGCTAACTACGATTACTCGTCCTGCGCCATATTTTTCGTCTGCAAGTTTCTGCAACGCCTTTGTTACTTCGGGCTCAATTAAGCCACGGTTAGTTGCATCTGCATCAGCAAACTTGACACTTGAAGCTTTCACTGCTGAAGAAACAATATCTGTTCCCAGAAGATTGTCTGTGTCTTCAACATTGTTATACAACCATACAACACCCTCTGCTGGAATCTGATAGCTGATTGATACATTCTCGTAATATATCACTGTTCTATCTTTGGTTTCTGACCAGCATTTGTCCGCAATTGTAGTTGTATTCTGTCTGTTGTCAAAATCATGAATTTTTTCAATGAATGGCTTTTTGAAACCAATTCCTGGTTTGACAGGATTCTCATTTACCTGACCAAGTGTAACCGATACGCCTGTGTGATTTGTTTTCACAACGTATACTGATTGGCTCAGAAAGATTAATAAGATACCTACTACAAGGAATGCCACTTTTACACCTTTTGGCCAGTCTTCGAAGAATTCACCCCGGAAAAAACATGCAAAAATGCCTACGACAGTTGCAATAATGCCAATGATGAGTAATACTAATGTCATAATTTTCCCCTTTCCTTTTTTCCATCTAGCTTTTGCAAATTTACAGTGTCTTGGTTATTATAACACACTTTACATAAAACTGCAATATGGACATTTTCAGATTTTCAGCATATTTCAGTCACAAGTACAATTCGTTATTATAATAATTATCCCCAAGTATAACTATGGATTATCATTAAAGTTACGTAAAAAAGATATGTAATTCTTTCATTACATATCTTTTCCCTAATTTATTTTAGCTTTTTAGCTATGTACATAAATGGCGTATCACATATTGCAATAATTATTTCTAATATAGATGTTGTAGTTGCAATGCTTAGAATGGTGCTATAATCATAAATTCCGACAAATGCAAAAAATACAAAGAAATAATTTTCTAAACAGTTTGAAATTATTGTAGATACGTTATTTCTAAGCCACAATTGTTTTGGAAATTTCTTTTTAAGTTTTTCAAACAAGTATATATCTAGCATATTGCTTGCTCCAAACATAACTATACTTGAAATACTTACTCTTGCATTTATAGAAAATAATGTTTTCATACTTTCATGGCTTAAATCTGTTTCGCTTGGAATATATGAAACCGCAAGCGTTGTTGCTAATATAAAAATTATTTGTGAAACGATGGCTAACATTACTGCCTTTCTACTATCTTTCACGTCATATTTTTCACTCAAAATATCTGTTGCGAGGAAAATTGATGCAAACATTACATTTCCTAAACTTGCTGTTAAACCAAGGATATCTATGCTTTTACATACTAGGATGTTTGCCATAATTGTAGCAATACTTATCCATACATATAATCCTTCTTTTTTAAACATTTTCTCCATACATACAACTATGCTAAAAGTTGCAATTATGCTTATAATTCCTAATACTATATTCATTTTCTTACCTCTTTCCTTTTTTATACTAGGCGGCGTAGACTAACTAGTATATTACCTTTCATTTTTATTTATTATAACATTACTGCGACATTATTGTGATTTATCTCTTCTTTGCGATTATATTATATAAATGCCAGTGCTTTATAGTTCCTAATCCTGTTGTTAAATCTTTCTCTATTTCGTGAAATTCAATCATTTCAAAAGAATTCTCAAACAATTTTAAAACTTGTTCTTTGCTTAAAAATATTATTTCTTCTTTGTCTTTCCATGCATCATTTAGTCCAAAGAAATTTCCAACAAAATATCCGTTCTTTTAAAACGCTGTTTGTTATTCTATTCCAAAATTCTTGAAAGCAATCCTTTGGGCAAAATGGTATGCTAAAATTTGCAACTACCAAGTTGGTTGTTTCTAATTTTATGTCTTTAAAATTTTGTTTTTCGAACTTAAATCTTTTTTGTTCTTCTTGATTTAATTGATTTACTATAATTTTTTCTGTATCTACTCTATCTATTGCTAATACATCCCAACCATTTTTTATTAGATATACTGTGTCTCTTCCAGCTCCACATCCTAAGTCTATTGCTTTTCCAGGTGTTACGTTCATTTTGATGAATCTTGTTACCATTTTGTTTTGTGGTGCATATTTTGTATTTTTATAAAATTTTTCGTTTTCCATTTTTATTACAACCATTCTTCTATTATTTCTTTATGAATATTTAAATTGCCTCTTCCAATTCCTACTTCTATATCTGGCTTGGGATTTCCATGGTAATCACTTCCGCCACTGATATATAAGTTGTTTTTTCTAGCATATTTAACTAAAATATCTTTTTTATCATCGTCCATTGATGACGGATGGAAACATTCTATTCCATCTAGTTCCGCTTCTTCTCTTAAATCATCGATGTATTTAATTGTATCTTTGAACTTATATTCAAATGGATGTGCCAAAAATGCCTTGCCTCCTGCTTGATGAATAATGTCTATTACTTCTTTATATTTTGGCCTAAATTCAATATGATTCATGAAGTAACTGCTTTCTGGATTTGCCAAACCTTTTCTGAAAAATATACTAAATGATTCTGTGAATTCTCCTAATATTTTGTGATTTTCTTCGTGTGCCATTACTTCTTTGTAAATTGGTTGTTCTACAAATTCTGTTGCTTTTTTAGGTTCAGGTATTTTACTTTTATCGTATACAAGTCCGTGTTCATCACATATTTTGAATAGCCTTTCTTTAAATATTTTTTGCTGTTTTCTCAACTCTTCTTCTGAATAATATTTTTCGCACCATTTGTTTATTATGTCTGTATCGATGTTGTATGCTAGAATTTCAATGCTTTTCTTTTGGAATGATGCGTGAAGTTCTGAACCTTTAATTATTTTTCCGGTAAATATTTTATTATTTTTGAAAGCTTCGTCTTCATATTGTTTACATGTGTCATGGTCTGTTATTGAAATATATTCTAACTTTCTTTCTTCGCATAATTTTAGTAGTTCTTCTACTGTTTTATCTCCATCTGAATATATTGTGTGCATATGTATATCTATCATTTTTGTTCTCCGATCTTTTTCAAATTTACACATCAATTATATCTGGTATACTGCGGTTTTTCAATTGTTTTTCTATATTTTGTTTGTTTCTTTTGGGGGTGTTCTATATATTTTTCTCGTGAATTTACTATTGAATAATAAGGTGAAAAGCTTGCAAATTTGATTTTGCAAGCTTTTATTTGTTTTGGCGATTTTTTACTTCAGCTATGCTATGAAATAATTATAATTTTTTGTGATACCTTTCAGTTATACTAAATAATGATTATTAATTTTCATTATCTTTTACTAAAATATCAAAGTTGTCTACTTTTAAGGCAAAGTATGGCATGCTTTTGTCTTTTTCTTTCATAAAAATTACGAAATCATCATTAAAGTAGAAGCATCTTGTTTCTTCATCCTCCTTTAGATATTCACTTTCTATTCCTGCTTCGCTTGTTAGGTTTCCACCTCTTTCGTTTAGGTTGAATTTTACGTTTTGTAATGCATTTGCTATATACATTCCATCTGTTCCTTCTATATATCTTCCGCATAGTTCATCGTAATTTATTACTGTATTAACATTTATATATGGAACTTTTAATTCATCACTTGTTGTGAAATATTTTTTGCCGTTATATGCGTCTGATTTCTCAGTAATTTCTTTATATAGGTCGTTAAATGATTTTTTGCTTTTAGTTTTGTATAGTATTACTTCGTCATTTCCTTTAGTTTTTAATTTTACAGAAAAATCATTGTTATTGTTGTAGAATAAAACGTCTACGTTATCGTTTATGTTTTCTTCGCTTGCATTATTTATTCCAAAATATTCAACTCTCTCACGACTATCTCCGAACCCTAATGCTCCTAGTTTATCAAATGGTATTTCAAACTCAAAGTTTTTAGATAGCATTGCATACATTGTGTAACTTTCTCCTACTGGTTGGAAATCAATTTGATCTAGTATCGATTCGTTTTTCATCTTGAATTTTTCGTCTATGTCTTTTAAGATTGATGCTTTTAATTCAGGTGTTGTCTTCTCTACTCTTACATAATAATCTTCTGCTGAAATCATATCTTTAGTGAATGTTTTTTTATTTAGTTCGTCTGCAAGTGTGCTTTGTCCGTCTTCAAATTTAATATTGCCTCCTACTCTATTCATAAATTCATTCCAAGCAATTTGGAAGGTTCCTACCCACACGCTGTTTGTGTCTGTATTTTCTAATTCTCCTGTGAATATTGGTGTCATTGTTGCTTTTCCTTTGGCCTTTTCATACATTTTTCTTCCTGCATAAGTTAGTCCTGTTAGCAAAATTGTAGCAGAGATTACAATTAATAAAATTTTTACTAATTTATTCATACTATCAAATCCTTTCTTTA
>USQZ01000034.1 GCA_900556975.1 uncultured Clostridium sp.
GCTCACCTGTTGTCTTAGCTGGATGAATTACTTCATCTGTATCTTTTTCTAGGTAGTTAACTATGTAGCTTAATCCATCAACTTTTGTATAATAGATGTTTATTACATTTTCGTTTATTCCAATACTTAAACTATCTTTATCTACTGAATCATAACTATATCCGTTAATTTGTATTACCTCTTTACTTGATGTTATTCCTGTTCCAAATGTCATATTTTGAGTAACTTTTGGAGCATATATTGCTTTGTTCGTACTCTTTTCAAGGTAATTTACTGTGTAGCTTAAATCATTTCTCTTTGTGTAGTAAATGTTAATTACGTTTTCTCCTGCCTGAATTGTTAATGTTTCTTTATCAACGCTATTATAATTGTAACCATCTATGTCTATTACTTCTTTGCTACTTTCTATAGCAGTTTCGAATATCATGTTTTCAGTTACTTTAGGTTCGTGTAAAACGATATTTGTATCTTTCTCTAAGTAATTTACTGTGTAACTTAAGTCATTACGTTTTGTATAATAAATGTTAATTATATTTTCTCCAGTTGTTATTTTTAATGTAGCTTTATCTACTGAATCATAGTTATATCCATCTATTTTAATTACTTCATTTGCACTTGTTACAACACTTTCAAATGTCATACCTTCTTGAATTTTTTGATTATGTAATACTTTATTTGTTGTTTTCTCTAAGTAATTTACTTTGTAGCTTAAATCTGTTCTCTTTGTGTAGTAGATATTAATTACATTATCGCCAGTTCCAATTGTTAAAATTTCTTTATCAACTGAATCATATTTATATCCATCGATATTTATTACTTCATTGCTACTGTTTACTGTTGCCTTAAATGTCATGTTTTCTTGAACTTTTTCATCATGTAGTACCTTATTTGTTTCTTTTTCTAAGTAGTTTACTTTGTAATTTAAGTCTGTTCTCTTTATATAGTAAATATTGATTATATTTTCTTTTGTTCCAATTGTTAATGTGGCTTTGTCTACTGAATCAAAGTTATATCCGTCAATTTCTATTACCTCATCACTACTGTTTACTATACTTTCAAATGTCATTCCATCTTTTGTTTTAGCTGGATTAATTACTTCATTTGTACCTTTCTCAAGATAATTTACTGTATAACTTAATCCATCAACCTTTGTATAATAAATATTAATTATGTTCTCACCTGTTGTCATTTTAATGCTTGCTTTATCTGATGAATCATATTTATATCCATTGATATCAATTACTTCATCTGCTGATTTAACTTCTGCTTCAAATGTCATTCCGTTTTGTACTTTTTGATCATGTAATACTTTATTTGTGCCTTTCTCTAAGTAATTTACTGTATAGCTTAAATCATTTCTCTTTGTGTAGTAAATATTAATTACATTATCACCTGTTGTAATTGTCAATGTATCTTTGTCGACGCTATCATAATTATAACCATCTATATCAATTACTTCATCACTAGATGTTACAGCACTTTCAAAAGTCATACCATCTTGTGTCTTTTGATCATGTAGTACTTGGTTTGTTCCTTTTTCTAAGTAATTTACTTTGTAGCTTAAATCGTTTCTCTTTGTGTAGTAAATATTAATTACATTTTCACCTGTTGTAATTGTTAATGTTTCTTTATCTGCTGAATCGTAATTATATCCATCAATATTAATTACTTCATCACTTGATGTTACTGTGCTTTCAAAAGTCATACCTTCTTGAACTTTTGTGTCATGTAGTATTTTATTTGTTGTCTTCTCTAAGTAGTTTACTTTGTAACTTAAGTCGTTACGCTTTGTATAGTAAATGTTGATTACATTCTCACTTGTTGTAATTGTTAATGTTGCTTTATCTGCCGAATCATAGTTATATCCATCAATTTCTATTACTTCATTGCTTGATGTTACAATACTTTCGAAAGTCATTTTATTTTGTACTTTTTGTGTATGTAGAACTTTATTTGTTGTTTTTTCTAAGTAGTTAACTTTATAACTTAAATTTGTTTTCTTTGTGTAATAAATATTTATTACATTTTCACCTGTTGTGATTTCTAAAATTTCTTTATCTGCACTATCATAATTATATCCATTGATATCAAGTGCTTCATCTGCTGATGCTACTGTATCTTTAAATGTCATTCCTGTTTGATTCTTTTGTTCATGCAATACTTTATTTGTATCTTTCTCTAAGTAGTTTACTGTATAGCTTAAATCATTACGTTTTGTGTAATAAACATTGATTACGTTTTCTCCTGTAGTAATTATTAAAGTGTCTTTATCAACGCTATTATAATTATATCCATCTATATCAATTACTTCATCAGCACTTATTATTTCTGCCTCGAATACTTGCTCTCCTGTTATCTTAGCCGGATGAATTACTTCATCTGTATCTTTTTCTAGATAATTTACTGTGTAACTTAATCCTGTTACTTTTGTATAGTAAACATTAATTATGTTTGCTCCTGTTGTTATTGTTAAGCTGTCTTTATCAACTGAATCATACTTATATCCATCAATTTTAATTCCTTCATCTTCTGATGTTATTACTGTTCCAAATGTCATATTTTCTGTTACCTTTGGTGCTTTTAGAACTTTATTCGTATCTTTTTCTAAATAGTGTACTGTATAACTTAAATCATTACGTTTAGTGTAGTAAACATTAATTACATTTGCCACTGTCTGAATTGTTATTGTTTCTTTGTCTACTGAATCGTAATTATATCCATCTATATCAATTACTTCATCGCTACTGTTTACAGCACTTTCGAATACCATGTTTTCAGTTGTCTTTGGTTCATGTAATATAATGTTTGTATTTTTCTCTAAATAATTTACTGTATAGCTTAAATCATTACGTTTAGTATAGTAAATATTTATTACATTTTCTCCTACCTGTATTGTTAAATTATCTTTATCTACTGAATCATAGTTATATCCGTCAATTTCTATTACTTCGTTAGCACTTGTTACAGTACTTTCGAATGTCATTCCACCTTGAACCTTTTGGTTATGTAATACTTTATTTGTTGTTTTCTCTAAATAATTTATTTTATAACTTAAATCATTTCTCTTTGTATAGTAGATATTAATTATGTTTTCACCTGTTGTAATTGTTAATGTTTCTTTGTCGACTGAATCATACTTGTATCCGTCAATTGCTATTACTTCATTAGCGCTTGTTACAGTACTTTCGAATGTCATTTCACCTTGAATCTTTTGGGTGTGTAGTACTTTATTTGTTGCCTTTTCTAGGTAATTTACTTTGTAACTTAAATCATTACGTTTTGTATAATAAATGTTAATTACATTCTCACTTGTTGTAATTGTTAATGTTTCTTTATCGACTGAATCATACTTGTATCCGTCAATTGCTATTACTTCGTTAGCGCTTGTTACAGTACTTTCGAATGTCATGTTATTTTGTACTTTTGGGTCATGTAATACTTTGTTTGTTCCTTTTTCTAAGTAATTTACTTTATAGTTTAAATCATTTCTCTTTGTATAGTAAATATTAATTACATTTGTTCCGGTTGTGATTGTTAAACTATCTTTATCTACTGAATCATAGTTATATCCATCTATAGAAATTTTCTCATCAGATGATTTTATAATATCTCCAAATGTCATATTCCCTTGATTATTTGAAGGGGATAATACTTTATTCGTTCCTTTTTCCAAATAGTTAACTGTATAGCTTAATCCTGTTACTTTTGAATAATAAATATTAATTACATTTTCATCTGTTCCAACTATTAATTCATATTTATCTGGATAATCATAGTTATACCCGTCAATATTAATCGCTTCATCTTCTGCATTTATTTTAGTCTCAAATGTTACTCCCGGTTGAGTTTTAGGAGTATGTATTACTTTGTTTGTAATTGCTTCTAAATAATTTACTGTATAGCTCAAATCTGTACGTTTCGTGTAATAGATATTAATTATATTATCTTTTGTTCCTATCGTTAATATTTCTTTGTCTGTAGAATCATAGTTGTATCCGTTAATTGCAATTTTTTCATTTGTTATATTTACTGTACTTCCATAAACTAGTGCTTCGCCTTGTTTTGCTTCATGTATTATTTTATCAGTTCCTTTTTCTAGATAATTTACTGTGTATTTATAGCTTTTCAATTGATAATAATACGTAATAACTATTTCATCATTTTCTAATGTTCCTTTTGCATTTGTTGGTGTTTGAACTAATTCATATTGTTCTGGTATATCTTTTGCAACACTTGTTGTATAGCTTTCACCATATTTTCTTTGAATTATTACATTTTCACTCAATTTTGTTGTAGTATCTTTTATATAATGATGTACTGTAATAGTTCCAACTATTTTTTCATACTCAACTATAATATGTTTGTTTGCTGATAACTTTTCGAATTTATTTAATGTGTATGTCGTTACTTTTCCAGTAATAGCAATGTTTTCTTCTGTAATTGTTCCGTCTTCTGCTTTTGTTTGAATTATTATAGCTTTTATTTTATATCCTGTATCTGCAGTCATAATTATGTCTTTTTTACTTGTTTGATCTATTATAACAGTTTCATAAGGATTCAGTGATTCTCCAGATATGCTACCGCCCTTTACTTGAGTTGTTGTTCCTTTTTCGTCTGTTTCCTCGTGAAGTTTTACTTCTGTAGTTATTTTAAATTCTTTTAATTTGTAATAGTAACTTACAGTCGTACTTTCTTGTATAGTTCCTGATGTCCCTGCTGTACTTGGAGTTACTTTTGTTTCACTATTAATTACAACATATCGTTTAAGTAGTTCTTCACTTGGTTTAGTTGTATATTCGGTTCCCTTGTAATACTCAGAAACTTCATCTTCCATTAATTTTTCTTCTGTTCCTTCCAAGTAATGTTGTACTGTTAATGTTACTGGAATTTCTTCATAATAATAATTTACTATAATTTCATTTTCACTGTATGTTCCTTTTGCGTTGTCAGGAATTACATATGAACCCTTTGCGTCCTTTTCAATTTCATAGCCATCTATGTTAATCTTAGGAGCTGTTTCATATGCATCTCCTACTTTTCCTGTAATGTATTCATCATCCGCTAATTGTGTTGTTGTATAATTTCCGTCTCTATCTTTTATATAATGGTGTACTGTAACGTTAGATAAGTTTCTCTCAAATGTTACCTTTATATGATAATCTTTTTTAACATTTTCTAATACGGGAATTGTTACGATTCCGTTTTCATCTGGTTTAAAATCAACTTTTTCTCCATTGATTTCTACATCATATACTGAATAATTTGTGTTTGGTGTTATTACTATTGGAGTTGTAGAATTATACCCATATTTAACTTTCTCTACAAACTTGACTCCGCCAGTTGATGTTGTTCCTGTTATTGTTCCATTATCTTTTTCTCCATCTGAATTTTCTGCAATTTCGGTTGTTATTTTAAATTCTTCTAAATCATTTTTTACATTAATTTCTTGAATTTCTGGTATTTCTGCTGAATCTTCTTTATCTCCATATATTGTTATAAATGAGTCATTGTATCCTTGTGATGATAAGAATTTATTTACATCTTCTGTAGATATTGATGTACTGTCAAAGTATCCTACTGCTATTATATCTTTGGTTGGTAATTGACTAACATCATATACTGCATCATGATTTTTTCCTGTTATTGTTCTATACCATTCAACATTTTCTTGATTATTTAATTTTATTATTATTCCATCATTTTTACCTGAATTTTTGGTTATGTCATCTGTTCCATCGTTATTTAAATCAAAATTGTCTGAATAGAACCATCCTCCTAGTACTAAACCTCCATCTTCTGTTGTTTCAGCTGATACAATTTTGTCATCACCTTGAATTCCTCCAAATGTATAGTTTGATATATATTCGCCATTTAATGAAGCTAATTTTATCATTATTCCATTAGAATATTTGTCTGTAGGTGGTGTAATAACTTCTTTTCCAAGTGTTAATTCGCTTGCAAAACTTCCAACTGCAATTATATTATCTTCCTCATCTGTTATTAATTTTGTGATTGTTTCATTATTTTTTCCTGCTATTTGATTATTCCATTGGTAAGTACCGTCTAGTCCTAATCCTACTATAATTGAATCTTGGTTTCCACTACTCGTTATGGCATTTCCTGCGACTGTCATCTTGCCAACAAAGTTTGCTGAAAATACTATGCCATTTGCTGTTTCAGTTACTGATGTTACATTTATGTTATCTGGTTCTTCTTTTCCTTTTAATGTTTGATGCCATTTATAATTTCCTGCTGAATCATATGAAACTATAAAACCATTATTTAAGGCTGTATTATTTTCTTTCGTTGTACCTATTGTTATTTCTGAGCTGTAATATCTACCAACTGCTACTATATCTCCATTTGATAAAACTTTTGCTGAATTCATTTCATCTTTATATGTTCCACCTATTGTATTTTTCCATACTTCATTTCCTGAAGCATCTAATTTCATTACGATTGCATCTTCTAATTTATCTTTACTTTCAAATCCACTTACAACATATCCGCCATCATCTGAAATTGATATGCTTTTCAATTCATCAGCTTTACTTCCACCAAATGTTTTAAACCATTCCACATTTTCATCTGAACCATATTTTATAACTAACTGGTCATAATCTCCTTGTGATATTGCATCTATTTTTCCATCTCCATCTATATCACAAGCGCCTGTAAATGATCCTACTGCAACATATCCGCCATCTTTTGTTACTTCTATTTCGTATATAATGCTTGAACCACTTCCGGTAATTGATTTGGCTGATTTTAATGTAAATGTATTTTCTTGAACTCTATTAGCACCAATACCTACATAATATGTTCTATCTTCTTCTTTCTCTGGTAAAACATATCCTTCTACAGTTTTCATTTCTACTAATTTATATAAGCCTTGTGGTAAATTTGCTGTAATTATACCTTTTTCATCTGTTACTAATCCGTAGTATTCTGTTTGTCCATCTTTATACAATTTTCCAATCGGATTATTGTTTATATCATATACTATATTTCCTTCTAAATCTGTTATTTTAAATACTACTCCTGGTAATAATGCATCATTATCGCCTTTTTTAATTAATTTAAATATCTCTTTATTTTCGAAATTTAGTATTATACCTTCTGCATTTTTATCTTGCGATTTTATTGCAGTCTCACCACTTAATAAAGTTATATTAAATTCGTCATTCTTTTTTTCTACTTTAAATCTTATTTCTGTTGAATCTGTTATATATCCACTTGTTGCACTTATTTCTTTAAGAATATATTCACCTGTTAAATCTTTTCCATCAACATATTGATATAAATTTGTTATTTTAATGCTTCCATTTTCATCAGTTATATAATAACTGATGTCTCCTGTATCGACTGATTCAAGTTTAAATTGTGTTCCTTCTAGCTTTTCGCCATTTTTATTCTCTTTATTTATTGTTAATGTATATTCAGGTATTTCGTCTCTTATTAAATTTACTTCTACTAAGGCTTTATCTACATCTACTTTTTCTGTAATAGTACCATTTGAAAAATCGGTATTATCGCTTATTATTCTAAGACTATTATCACTTTCTCTTACTATTGTAAATGTTGTACTTTTTTGATTGCTATAATATCCTGGCACTTTAATTTCTTCTAAGTTGTATTCTTCATCTGGATCTAAACTTGTTATAAATATTTCTCCATTTGCATCTGATGTAAATATTCTGCCTTTTGTGCCATAAATTCCACCTGTTAATTTAAACTTAATTCCGGATATTTTTTCATTATTAACACTTGAATTTGTTACTTTCATATCATATTTTGCTATATCTTCTACTTGTAATCCTACTACTAACCCAGTATTTTCTTCTACTATTGTTGGTGTGTTTTTTAAATTTCCTTCAATTATATTTAACTGAGGTACACCTTGATCATCTATTGTAACTTTAAACTTTATCTCATCTGTATTTAATATAAAATTTGCAGGTGTTTGTATTTCTTTTAATGTATATTCTTTATTTACGTATAGTCCTTCTATTCTAAGCGTTCCGTTATTATTAGTTGTTGCTGTTTTTGTTTCTTTACCGTCTGTTATTTTATATGTAGCACTTTTTACTGTTGAGTTAGTACCTTTTTTAAATTTTGTAAGATTTAAGTCATATTGTTTAGCTACCATAATTCCTAATTTGTTTGATTCCATATGACTTTCTAGTTTTCCATCATCCGTATTTAAGCAAAATTCGACCATACTGTCACTGTATGAAATTTCATTGTATTCAATATCTTTTGGAATTTCAATAATGTAATTAAATTTCAATGTTTGCGCTTTAGATATTCCATATTCTCCTAAATCTATTATGAATGTTTTTATATTTGACCAATCTGTAATTTCACTCGCAAGTTTCCAGTTATTTGTTGTATCTGCTATATCTGTTGTAACATTTTCATTTTCTGAGTAATATACTTTCGCAATATCTTTTACTTCGTCTGGTAATGTTATTCCTTCGCTTTTCATTGTAGTTGTAAATGTTGATCCCATGTCTTTGCCATTTGTTTGGTACGTATTTCCTTTAAAAGGAACTTTTCCTATTATTTTTATTTCACTTATTTTCCTATTATAATTATTTGTAATTAGTTGATTTATTTGCACCTTTGCTGTAGTATTACTTTTTTCTACAATTGCTATATTGGGTGCCACTACTTCTGTTCCTTTATTGTCAAAGTTTGTTGCTGTCTGTGATGTAATTAAAGTTAAAGGTGCAACTATTTGTAATCTTTCTTTTTTATATAATACATATTCACTTGTATTTCCATCTCCGTTAATATCTAATGTATCTTCAATTCTTGAAGTTTCTCTGTAATTATGATGATTTTCATTAATAGCATATAAATTAACTAGCTCTGATGATGATGTCTTTCTTGGATCGGCAATTATATCAGCATCTATGTTTATTATATATTCTTCTGGATTATTTGTTTTGGTGTACAATTTTATGTATTTTTTATTATTTTTTTCATATGTTTCTACTGACGAAACTTCTACATTAACATTACTAATTTCTACTAAGTTTAATTTGACTTGTAATATTGTCTCAGGAAATTCAATAACAAATTCACCATTTGTCCAATATTTTTGATCATGTTGTTTTTCACTTGTGCTTAAACTCATTTTTATATTGGCTGTCTCTTGATTTGATATTACTGAAGGTTTAAGAACAAAGTTCATACAAGATACGGGTTCTCTGTATATTGCACATCCTTCACTTGAATTTGTTTCATTGTCTATAGAATCTACTATTTTTCCAGCTTTCATATAACTATATATATGTGTTAATTCATCGAAATCTTTTCTTAGAATTTCTGAACATAGTTTCTCATCATCAATTGTTTTTATTTGTGTTATATACATAAATGAATTTGCATTTGGTTTACTTGTTTCTATTCTTATTGTTTCTACTGGTTTTTCGAATGTATATGGTTTATCTTCTCGCCATTGTTTTGCTTCTTCTTTGGTTAAAGTTAATAATAATTCTCCTGTATCTTTATCGTATACTTTAATCCACCCATCTTCAGCTAAACATCCATCAACATATGAAAAATATATTCCTGTTGTTTTTACATAATTTTTCATATCTATATATGTTCCGTCAGATTTTAAAAATTTGTCTCCTTGATTTTCTTCCATATATATTTGTGAATCTATATCTTTTGCATATTCTTTCCACGTAACTCTATAGGTATCATTTTCTTCACTTTGTCCAATGTTATTATATATATTTAGAGGTAATTCTTTTAATACTACGAATTCATGTAAGTCTAGATCAGAATTGTAAACTGACTTTCCAACATCAATTTTAAAATTAGTTTCGCTTTCCTCTTGTGCACTCCATGCATGTGTATATGTTTTGCTAAATTGTGATACATATGGATTTTCATTACTGAATTCTTCACTTGTGTTATTGAATCCATAATAGTATCCTGTACTTGCTATTTCAATGTTTATATCTTCTGTTCCACTACTCTCATAAGCTTCTAGTGGATATCTGAATTGTATTGAATAATTATTATATCTTGAAACACTTTGAATTATTTTTCCACTATCACTTGTTACTGCCTTTCTAACTATAGTTAAGATTTTTGTTTCTGGATTATAGTTATATTCGCAATTTTGTGATGTTACTAATACTTCTGTTGGAGCATATCCATTTAAATCTGGTACTTCAATTTCTGTAACTTGTTTTTGAATTAGTAATTCTTTTTTTGTTTCTTGAAAACCTATATCAAAGTTAAGTGCAATATCTTCACTTGTTATTGCTGTTTTTATGTCATGATTTGTTATATTATTTTCATATTCAGTTGTTTCAGTTTTTCCATACCAGTCTTTTTTCAATGTTATTTCTTTATTTATTTCTATAGATTGACTTCCATCCGCTGATTTCCATGTTCCTGTAAGAATTATTTTGTTGTCAGATACACTGTAATTATTAATGTTATCTGCTATATCTGATTTTATTGAACCATAAAATAATTTTTTAGTTCCACTATTTATTGTGTTTAAGTCAATTTCTTTAATATCTTTTCCTATGTAATCTTGTTTTATAACATTGTCTTTTATTAGCTTAGTTGATAACTTAAAGTTTTTTCCGTCTATTGTAATCTTTCCATTTTCTAAATATCCTTCTTGAATAACATCTATTTCAAAATATAATGTTTCTTCTTCTCCTATTGCATTGCAGGCTCCATCATATTTTTCTGCATACCCATCACCATCTAAATCTTTTATAAAAAAACTATTAAATTTTACATATTCGCAGTTTTCAATATTTCCGTCAGTATCTGTGATTTGATTATATGTAAGAGCTCTTAAAATTTCTGGCGAACTAGAATTAGATATTTGAAGTATTTTATTTTTATTAATCCAAATTACTAAAACACTAAAAACAATTGCTATTATTAACATATTTGCTAGTAAAATTTTTCTCTTTCTCATTTTTTCCTACCTTTTTATTTTATATATAAATATGCTCGTGCTCCATCTGCTGTTCCTATATATGGGAAATAGCTATTTCGATATGATACAGGTATTTCACTTCCGATTGAACCGTTCTCTCCGCCACGCAATCTTCGTAAATTATTTCCGTTACTTTCTAATGTCCATTCATATCTATTTCCAGCTAAATCATATATGTTATTTGCTTTTGTTGATTCTGTGCTTCCTGTTGGTAAACTTTGACTGTTATCGGCACTTTTTATTGCTGTTTCTGTGCTATTCTTTTTGTATTCTATTTCTGTGTTTTTATAGTTTCCCCAACTTGATGAGTCCATTAAATCTGCATATGTCTTATTTCCAGTATCGACAAGCCATTGTAATGTTTCATCCCATAAACATCCAAAAATCATACTTGTTTTTACATTTTCTTGTTTAGAAATTCCTTGGATTACTGTGTATATTTGATACCACTTTTGCCCGTTTGTATCATCATTCATTCTCTGAACAACAAGATTCTTTTTAGTTAAATTTCCTGTTTCATATCTTCCAATCCAAAATCCTCCATATTTCTCAATTGAATTTATTGTGGATTCAAATTCTTCTTGAAGTTCAGATAACATTTTTTCTTGGCTCATTCCTTGAAGTTCATATGTTGAAAAGTATTCTTCTCTATCATACTTTATTACAGCTGGTTCATTATCTTTTTCATCTATTTGTGTTCTTCCGATTTTGATTGTAATTATATGTTTTGGCTATCTTTTTTCCTGCTGAAGTAACTTCATATATTCTGCTTGGATCTTGTACTGGAACCCATACCCATTGATTTCTACTACATGACTCTTCCCAACAATTTTCATTTGTAACTTCTGTTTCACCTTCATATATTACGAATCCTGTAGTTACTGTATGTTCATTATCTGCTCCTGAGGCTATATATCCTTTTGGAACAGGAACTGCTACGTTGTTTGTATCATATACTATGTTTACTTTTGTTAAATCCCATTTACTTGTATCTATATTGTTATTTGTATTTTCGTCTGATAATGTATTTATTTGACTTCCGTCTTCTTGAATGGATATAGTGTTTTGCATATTGTTTTTTTCTACTGCACTGCTTTTTTCATCTATTGATTCTATACTTTCTCCCTGATTTACTTCTGGTCTATTAGTAATTGTATTAACTCTACTTGCTATAATTAATGCAATAATTATTATGCATATTAATGAAATTGCTATACTCAAATTCTTTTTGTTAAAAATTTTTTTCATTTTTGTGCCTCCTGTTTTTATTACTATATCTCTTTTCAAACGTTATTTTACTTCTTTTTTAATGTATATTTATATATGTGTCAACTCAAATAAATGCTTTTGTTTTTACATTTTTTTGTCTTTTTGATAAGTGTATGACATGAAAGTTTATTGTTTCTTGCTTTTTGTATAATAAAATATTTATTTTATTATGTTTTATCTCTTTTTGGTGTCTTTTTTGTTACATTTGTCGATTTTTCTAGCGGACTTCTATGTTTCGAGTTTTTTACTAATTTTTATCCACAAAAAAAAGAATAAACATTTCCACATGTTTATTCTTTGTATTATTATTTAATAAAAACATTATATTATAACCCATCCTCCGTTTGGTGAGATTATTTGACCTGTTGTGAATTCGTCTTCTATTAGCCAGTTGATAGTCTTGGCTATATCTATTGGTTTTCCTAGTTTTCCTAGTGGAGTTTCCATTTCTAAGACTGCTTTTTCTTCTTTGGTTAGTCTTGAGTTCATCTCTGTTTCTATGGCTCCTGGTGCTATTGAGTTTACTCTTATGTTTGATGGTCCTAATTCTTTGGCTAATGCTTTCGTTAGTCCATCCATTCCTGCTTTTGTTACTGAGTATGCTACTTCGCATGATGCTCCTACCATTCCCCATATTGAAGACATATTTATTATGCATCCTTGTTTTTCGTGTATCATGTGTTTTGATGCTTCTTGTGACATTGCTATTGCTGAATAAAGATTAGTTCTTATTATTTCTTCTATTTCTGCATCTGTTAAATCTGTGAATTGTCCCCAGATTGATATTCCTGCATTGTTTACTAGTACGTCTATGTGTTTGTATTTTTCTATTGCATATTCTACTAATGCTTTACAGCCTTCTCTTTTTGATACGTCTGCTTTGTATATGTCTATGTTTATATTTTCTTTTTTTAGTTCTTCTTGTAGTTCTTTTGCTTTTTCTTCTGATTTATTATAATTTGCTATTACTGTATGTCCGTTTCTTGCTAGTAGTTTTGCTGTTTCTCTTCCAATTCCTCTTGATGCCCCTGTGATTATTATTACTTTTGACATATTTTCTCCTTTTTTATAGTAGTTTATTATTAATTTTACTATTAATTTTTTTATTTTCTATATTTGTATAATCTTTTTTATATAGAACAAACGTGGAATATTCATAACATTTGCTCTAATTATAACATTTTTAAGAACGAGTCTTTGTTCGTGTGCGAAATTTGCAAAGCAAATTTCTGTGCATTATTTTATATACTATGAAGTTCGAAGAACTTTCGTAATATATAAAAAAGCCAACAATTAAGAGTTTTCTCAAAACTGTTGACTTTTAATTGGAGCCACTTGTCCGAATCGAACGGACGACCTACTGATTACAAGTCAGTTGCTCTACCAGCTGAGCTAAAGTGGCAATATGAAATTGGTGACCCCTACGGGAATCGAACCCATGTCTCCGCCGTGAAAGGGCGATGTCTTAACCGCTTGACCAAGGGGCCAGAAAATCTCAGATGAAAATCTGAGATTGGTGAGCTATCCGCGACTCGAACGCGGGACAACTTGATTAAAAGTCAAGTGCTCTACCACCTGAGCTAATAGCCCAAATTCATATCGCTTAACGCGACTGCTCTTATATATTACACCACTTTTCTTAAGTTGTCAACATTTTTTTTAATTTTTTTTTATTTTTTTCAAAAAATGTTTTTATAATTCTATTTTTGAATACTTTATTACTTCTTTTTCTAGAATCTTTTCTTCTCTATCTGAGCATGTGAATATTAGAATTTGTCTATTTTCTAGTTCTGAAAGATATTCTAAAATTTCTGTCATTCTTTCTTTATCATAATATGCAAAGCTTTCATCCATTATGATTGGCATTGTTTCTTTTGATATTTCTTTTGCTGCACTAATTCGTAATGCTAAATATATAAGATCAACTGTACCTGAGCTTAGCATATCTACTGGCATATATTGTCCGCCTTCAACTTCTATTAATAAGTTATTCTCGTTGTCTAGGTATATGTTTTCATATTTTCCGTTTGTAACTTTTTTTAGTATGTTTTTTAACTCTTCAATAAAATCTGGTGTTATATTTTCTTTCATTTCTTGGTATGATTTTTCGATTTGCTCTTTTACCATTTCATACATATTGTTTAATTGTAATAGTTCATCTTTTTTTTCATAAAGGTTTTCTAGCTCTTCATCAATTTCAACTAAATCTTCTAATTTTTTTATAATGCTTTGATTGTCTACTTCTATTGTTTTTTCTGTAATTTTAAATTCTGTCTGTTCTCTCTCTTTTTCATCTATGAATTCCACAATGTTTTCATATTTTGTGGATAAAATATCTTGAATCGTTTCTTCGTCAAGTTTATTTATGAATTTTTTTATTATATTTTTTTCTTCTTGCTTTTGTTTTTCAAATATCTCTGCTTTCTTTTCTTCAATTTCCTGTTGTTTTTTTGAACATTCTTTTTTTATTTTTTCTAGTTCTTCTTCAAGATTTGTTTTTTCTTGATATAATTTTTTACTGTTTCTTTTTATTTCTTTCTTCTTTTTATTTTGAATTGATGCTGTTACTATAAACCCTATAACTGGAATAGCATTTAGTGAAAGTATTAAATATTGTTTTATAGCTACTGCAAGTACTGTTATTACTATTATTGCCAAGATAGAAATGTAATATCCTATTTTATTTGTTTTTAAATTTTCTTGTCTTTCATTGTTTAGTTCTTCTATTTCTTTTTTAATTTTTTCTTGGCTTTCTTCTTCTTTTTCTAAGGCTTGTTCAAATATTTTGATTTTTTCCTTTTCTAGTTGAGTTTTCTCTAAATTAATTTTTTGTTGTCTTAGTAAATCTAAAGTTGTTCTGTTTTCTTGTATGTCTGTTTTAATATTTTCTTTTTCATTTTCAACTTGATATTTTTTGTCTTTGTATATTTCAATTTGTTTTTTCTCTGTTTCTTTTTTCTCGATTTCTTCTTCAACTAAATTAAGTGGTCTTCCTGCGCTTCTTGAACTTCCTATTTCTTCTAGTTGTCTTTTGTTTAATTTGTCTAGTGTTTTTTTGTATGATATATTTTCGCTTCCGCTTGAAACAATATTACTTAATTTCTGTATTATTGAATTTTTCATATTGGCTGAAAGCCTTACTCCTTCTTGCTCTGCTACACAGCTTGCGAAGAAGTTTTCTTCTGTTATTCCTGTTTGCTCTATAAAAAACATACTGTCTTTATTTTTGTCAATTTGATAATTTTTTGTTATATCATTTTTTTGTTCATCATAAATTATTGGACTTTTCTTTTTGAATTCTCTATATACCTCATATTCTTCATTGTTATCTAATGTATATGTAATTTTGCCTGAATACTCCTCTTTTCCCCATGGTTTATATTTTTCGAAATCAGATATATTTTTACCATTTTTAGTTCTAGCTGTTCCATAAAACATTGATGTTATAAACTTTAGTAATGTTGATTTTCCTGCTTCGTTATTTCCTTGAATTACATTTATGCCATTCGAAAAATTTATTTCTTTATTTTCTAATTTTCCAAATCCGTTTACCTTTAAGTTTTCTATTTTCATTACAATACCTCTAATCCTATTTCTATTGCTTTTTCAATAAAGTCATCGTCTAGGTTTTCTTTTTCTTTCTTTTCTAACATATTCTTTACAAATATTCCTTTTATGTTGTTCTCGTTTGCTATTTGTTCAATGTTAATTCCTAATTTTGTTTTATCTTTAATTTTAACAATATTTTCGGTTTGAACCATTTTTTTTATTTCGTCCAAATCCAGTGGGAAGAATCTTTTTCCTGTTAAAATTACTTTATATAAATTGCTTTGTTTTAAAAGTAATTTTTCAAATTCTTCTATTACTTCTTCGTTTGAACTCATTTCTGAAATATCAATTTCTAGTTCAGCATATTCTCTTTTATCAATTGTTTTGAATTCTACTTTAAGATTATCTTTTTCAATATCGCAAACAAGCACTCCGTGTTTTCCTAATTCGTCAAATCCTAAACTTATTGTTGAACCTGGATAAAAAATCTTTTGATTTTTCTCTTCATTGTAGTATGGTTTATGAATATGTCCTAATGCAATATAATCAAATCCTAATTCTTTTAACTTAGTTTGTCTTAGTGGATTGTACTCTCTTTGTTCATCGGAACCTCCATCCAATGAACCGTGTGTTATTAAGATATTTATATCGTCTGGTTCTTCAATCTCAATTTCTTCAATTTCTGAATGTTTACAATAAAAATCAGTAAATCCAAATCCGTATATATGTATTCCATTAAAATCGATTTTTTCGATATTCTCGCTGAAAATATGGACATTTGGTGCCCATTTATATGTAGCATAAAATGAATTTTTTATATATGGATCGTGATTTCCTGGTGTTATGAAAATTTTTGTGTCTGGTATTTCTTCAAATATCTTGTTTATGTATTCTATACTTGATTTTCTTATATAATTTTGTTCATATAAATCACCTGAAATTAGTAGTAATTTTATATCATTTTCTTTAATATATTCTGCAACTTCTTTTATTGCTTTTCTTTGTTCCATTCTTCTTTTTTGTGGTAATCCATCTATTGAACTTAATGAATCAAATTTGGCATCCATATGCAAATCTGCTAAATGTACGAATTTCATTTTTCCCTCCATCAATACCTTCTAATTTAAGTTTGTGGTATTTGTATGCAAAAATTATCTTTTGCGCAAATCACTTGTATTCTAAGACTTTTTGCGTAACCTTTTTTAAGGCAAAAAAATATTGACTAAATTATATCAAATCGATATTTTTCAGTCAATATTTTTTCAAAACATTTGTTTTTATATTGTATAAATTCTATTTTTTTATTAATCATTTTGTTTTTAATCTATGTCATTTAGTGTTCCGAATAATTCATCAAATTTTGCTTCCATTTCTTTTTGTAAATCTAGCTTTTCTTGGGTTGTTTGAGGTTCTACTTTAGGTTCTTCAACAGGTTCCATTGGCAACTCTGGTGGCATATCCAAACTTGATAAATCAAGAATTGGTTGTACATTGTTATTATTTTTTTCCTCTTTTGGAGCTTCTTCTTTTTTTGGTTCATCATCAGCAAATAAATCATCTAATGATTCTATTTTTGTAGGTTCTACAGTCTCTCTTTTTTCTTCATATGGATTATATGGATTATACGTTCTCCATTTTCCTCTATCTGTAACCTCACGATCGTTATGGTCTACTCTAAAAGGTCTAATCTGTTTTTCTGTTGGATGATTAAAATAATAGTATTTTTGAGCTCTAATTGGCTTTAAACCTTTTTCATAAATAATACATTGGTCTACATCTAGTCTTCTTAATTCATCTGGTGTAAGCAAAGCTCTTGCCATATTTTGTTCTGAAACACTTTTACCTTGTTTCCAGTCGTTTCTATCTTTATTTATTGATTCGCTTTCTCTATAAATTGTTTTTTCACCTAATGCTTTAGAAAAATATTCAACTGTTTTTTGTGAGTTACTTCCTAGGAATACGTGTGTATCACAGTTTCCTAAGATTGTTTCATGTGACTCTTTATAAACTGCTTCTAGCTGATCTAGGTTCTGTAAAATAACGCTAAATGATATTTTTCTACTTCTTGATGTTGATATTTTTTTATCAAAATCTGGTATTTTTCCTATGTTAGCGAACTCATCAAGTATGAAAAATGTTTGCACTGGTAATTCTCCGCCACATTCATCTGCAAAATCATATAATCTTTGTATCATTTGTGAGAAGAATATTGTTAATAAGAAATCATATGCAGCATGTGTATCTG
>USQZ01000035.1 GCA_900556975.1 uncultured Clostridium sp.
TTTAAAATAACTTTATCTTTTACATCTTCATACTTTAAACCATTCTTATTTAAAAATCTCATATATTCTTCTTTTCCAACTGCAAAAATTGTTATGTAATCCTTTTCATTATCAGGATTTATAACACCAATACTCTCATCAGCACTCTTTTTTTCATTAGTATAATGATTTGTAAGCTCTTTTCCAGAAACATCAAGCATTAATTGTCTAGTAATAGAATATTTTTTTACAGTATCATTTTTTGCAATTTCTAATAACTGATTAATATCACTTTCACTCGCATTTACCACAAGATTATAATCGTAATTTTTGTAATATACGGATGTAGCACCAAATGCATATTGTACAAATGCACTCATCGCAATAAAAATTGAAACACTAACAATAATTGAAATTACTGTTGTTCTATATTTCTTTCTATTTCTTTTTAAATTCTTATATGAAATATCTCCACCTATACCAAATAATCTTTTTATAATCTTTGGCGTTCTTAATTTCTTAGCTTTAATTTTTATATCATCTGCATTTCTAATAGCTTCAATTGGTGAGATTTTGCTAGCCTTCTTCGCAGACTTTCTAGCAGATAAATAAATAGTAATACTGGCAAGAACAATTGAAATTGCTATTGCTAAAAAACTTGTTGTATATATAAATTCTATACCTAAAAAGTCTTTTAAAATATTTGAAATAACTTTAAGTAAAATAAAAATAGCAATCAAACCACTCAAAATTCCAACAGGAACTCCAATAAGTCCTAAAATTAAACCTTCATACAAAACATTTTTTCTAATCTGCTTTGAAGTAGCACCAACAGAAGCAAGCATACCATACTGCCTCGTTTTTTCAGTGATAGAAATTTCAAAACTATTTCTAATACAAAAAACAGAAGTAACAATAATAATAACTATAACAACAGCACTAACTGCATATAATGTATTGGTAGTACTTTCATTAAACTCTAAATTTTCCCATCTTAATAAACCATCATTTTTAGAAAATGAATATTTAGCATTTCCAAAAGCTTCAGTATCTGAATCACTAATCATTCCATTAGATGGATCTGTTATACGTTTCATTACTTGTTCATCAATTCCTATAATTTGAGCAGTTGTAGTAATATGTTTCTTTACGTCTTTATACCTTACATACACATTCAAATTATTTGTGACATATTTGTCACTTAATATTGTTAACACCGTATATCCAGGTGCTCTATAAGGTTCAACATCCAAATTAGGTCTTTCAATTATTCCAACAATCTTGTAAGTTTTCTCACTTTTAGGAACAAATTCTTCATTTTCAACATCTTTCAGAGCCACACCTTGTCCTAAACTTTCACCATCACTTATTCTCTCTCCTAAATTCAAATCAAGTTCATCACCAATTTTATATTCAACACCACCATTAGATTTTATATGAGATGAAATTACAACTTCATTATCATTCTCTGGCAAACGTCCATCAACTAAACTAATGCCCAATTTTTCAATAGAACCTTTTGAATATGCTTTCAAATACAAATAAGGTTTATCCTCATTCTTTCCGCCATTCAATAAACTATAACCTAAATCTTCATTTAAATATACATCCTCAACATTTCTATTATTTCTTATATACTTCAAATCATCAGCAGGTACATTATAAAACACATAATGATAATCCCCAGAATGCTGCTTTTCATATTCAATAATCGTACTCCTAAAACTACTAACAAGAGTTGCAACACCAGTAATTAGAGCCGTAGACAAAATAATACCAATTATAGTAACCAAAGTTCTCTTTTTGTTCAGCCTCAAATTCTTTAAAGTCAATCTATTCAACAAATTCATATTACTCACCTACCTTTTTACAATTCTGCCATCTTCGATTTTTATAATCCTATCAGCAGTCTTCGCAATCTCTAAATCATGAGTAATCATAACAATTGTTTGATTATATTTTTTATTAGACAAACGTAGCAACTCTACAATCTCTTCACTAGCCTTTGAATCAAGATTTCCCGTAGGTTCATCAGCAAGCACAATACTTGGATTATTTATAAGACTCCTTCCAATTGAAACTCTTTGCTGTTGACCACCTGATAATTGATTAGGTAAATGTCTTTTCCTATTAGTTAATCCTAAAGTCGCAATCAAATCATTTAATTGTCTTTGATCAGGTTTCTTTCCATCTAGTTCACAAGGCAAAGTAATATTTTCCTCAACATTTAAAATAGGAATCAAATTATAAAACTGATAAATAATTCCGACCTGTCTTCTTCTGAAAATTGCTAAAGCATCATCATTCAAAGAATAAATATCCTTTCCCTCAATAAAAACCTTACCAGAAGTAGGCCTATCAACACCACCAATCAAATGAAGCAATGTAGACTTTCCACTTCCAGAACTACCAACTATTGCAACAAACTCGCCCTTCTCAATTGAAAAAGAAACATCATCCACCGCAATAACCTGATTATCACCTTTTCCATATCTTTTTGTTAAATTTTCAACTCTTAATATTTCCATAACAAAATCCTTTCTTATTTAAATTTACTAAACACATTATATAAATCAAAAGTGACAATCAAATGACAGTTTTTTATTCAATATAATCTGCAAGAGGTTGGAAAAGAATTAAATTTTAGCAAGGAAAAAAGATATCAAAAAGCAAAGGAGCGTATGTGTATACGTAACTGCGTTTTGATATCTTTTTGACACAGATAAAATTGTAATTATTTTTCAACGCTTACTTAAAATACTTAATCGTAAATGTAGTCCCAACTCCAACCTCCGAATCCACACTAACAAACCCATTCTGCTTTTCAACAATCGACTTTGAAAGTGCTAAACCAATACCAAAACTATCCTCAGCTGAATTATCTCTCTTATAGAACCTCTCAAAAATATGAGGCAAATCCTTCTCATCAATCCCCTTTCCTTCATCTCTAATTACAATCTTAGTATACAAATCGTTCTCCTCAGTACCAATAAAAATATTCTTTCCATCCGGAGTATATTCAACAGCATTTTTAACAATATTCAAAACCGCTTCTTTATTCCAATTATAATCCCCATCAAAACGAACATTCTCTGAAACATCAACATGAACATCAAGATGTTTCAACTCAATAAGCACATCCAAATTAGCTAAAATATCTGCTACAAGCTTATTTACAGAAATCTCCTCATTATTGAACTCAACTACACACGCATCCAACTTCGACAACTTAAGCAAAGAAAAAATCAAAAAATTCATTCCCTTAACTTGCCTTAAAATCTCTAATGTAAACTTTCTTCGCGTATCACTATCCATATTCTCATTTTCTAAAATATTATCAAGCAAAATCTGAATTGACGTAATCGGTGTTTTCAACTGATGAGAAATATCAGAAACCAACTCCAAAATTGCCTCATTCTGCTTTCTCTTGCTTTCTGAATCTTCCTTCAACATAACCGTAATCTTGTACAAAGAATCTTTCAACCTATTAAGCTCATCTTCAGATTCTTTATCAATTCCAATCTCATACATCTTATTAGAAACATCTTGAATATATCTATCTAGTTCATCAATCTTCCTCTTTCTCTTGTTTGTATACACTCCAAATACAATTAATAGTAAAACACCTAATCCAGCTAAAATAGCCAAATTACCAATCAACGTAGCTCTTCTAGTATGTTCCATACTCTTAAAAACATATACATCACCAGAAATTCCATAATCCGCAAGCACATCATCCGAATCCTCAACATTCTCAGCATTAACAAGCTTAACAATATCCTCTTCACTAACCTCTGGATACTTTTCCTTAACCATCTCAACCACAGCACATGCATACTTATTCAAAGCTTCCTTATACTCAGCATCTTGATAAATATTAAACCCTACCATACATGACATAAATATTAAAATAATAACCATAGAAAATATTAAATATCTTCGAGCAACTAAATTTTTCATACCAAAACCTTCTCTTAAATTTCAATTGTAAGCTCTTTCTCTTAAAAGATTAAATCCCTTAAATATACAATTCCAAATTATTAGTTTTCACTACTAACTCTATATCCAACACCTCTCACAGTCTCAATAATCTTTCCGTCCTTATCACCAATCTTCTCTCTAATTCTCTTAATATAAACCGTAAGCGTATTATCATTCACAAAATTACCCGCTAAATCCCAAATATCATTCAAAATCTCCTCACGCGTAATCAACTTATTAATATTACTAAACAAATTCAAACAAATACTGTACTCAAGTTTAGTTAAATCCACTTCAGCTCCATCTCTAAAAACCTTTCTCTGAACCGTATCAATCGAAACACCCTTACACGAAATCAAATCAGGCTTACCATTTCTCCTAAGCACATTCTTAATTCTAGAAATCAACTCTCTATTTCGAAAAGGCTTTGTAATATAATCCTCTGCACCCAAATCTAAGCCATATACAACATCCTTCTCCTCATCATTAGCCGTCAAGAAAATAATCGGCAACTGCTTTCTATACTCCTTCACATATTTTCCAACCTCAAACCCATTACCATCAGGCAAGCCAATATCAATCAAAACAATATCAAAATTCTCCTTCTCAATTTTTTCAATTGCATCCTTCTTCAATTTAGCAAAATCAAATTCAAACTTCTCTTCCTTAAATAAATATTCCAAACCTAAAATTATTGAATCATTATCTTCAACCAATAAAATCCTACTCATAAAAACTCCTAACGTGTAATTGGTGTCATGTGGGTGTCATGGGACGTCCTTTTAGACACAAACAACTTCATCTCAAAAGAACAAAAGCGGACATTAATAACATTTACACTGATTATAACATTTTTAAGTCCGCGTCTTTGTTCGCGCGCGAAATTTGCTTCGCAAATTTCTATGCATTGATAATTTATATAATAGGAAGTTTGGAGAACTTTCCTATTTTATAAAAAAGATTTTTGACAAAAAACTATCAAAAATCTCTTTCGTAATTATTTATTTTTTCTAAATTCCGCAAATGTCTTTCGGTTTTCAGGCGTATAACCAATTAATATTTGATCATTTTTCTCATGAATTTTTTCCATTATTTCTTGAAGCATTTTTTCATCTCTTACCGTATATGCAATTTGAACACTTCTCTTATCCTTCTTAATTGCAATTAAATATCTTCCAGTTGTTATACCTCTGTATTTAGTCTTATTAATATATATCCAATACAAATCATCATATTTTATTACATCAAGTCCAGATGCAGTAGAAATTAAATATTCATCTGCTAAATATATTTTAGCTTTTTCATAAGCTACACTGTTTTCTAACGCTTTTTCCAATTCATCTTTATTAAATTCTTTTAAAGTTTTCTTCATTCTTGACTTTTTGATAAAATACGTAATAAGACAAGCGAAAGCAAAAATATCAGCAAATACACCTAAACAAACACATAGTGAAACAGTACCATCATTAGGCAATTGAATTTCATCTAAATAATACTTTCCAAAATATTGATCAAAATCTGCATCTGTGAAATCTTCTTCTGAATATTCTTTTACTCTCTCTATCGCAAGTTTCTTTACTTCATCAGGAATTGCATAAATATATCCTTTTAACTCATAAGAAAAATTTTCACCTTGTTCATCAATTGCACTCTCAATTTTATTAAAAGTATCAACTGTCAATTTAGCAATATAAACATTATTTTCATCACCAACTATATAATACTTATAATCATTCCCACTACCTTCTAATTCAGCAAATTGATCTGGTTCCCATATATTCGTTATTTTAACATATGTCTCTTCTGCATCATTTCCTGAATTCTTTAATTCGCTCCAATCAACTGGAGTTGCATTTGTATCTTTATCACTAACACTTACCGCCATCCAATAAAAGAATATAGATGCAAGAATTAAAATAATTCCAATAATCAAACTTCTTTTTAATTTTTTAATAAATCCATCAACTTTCATTTGTTTCACACCTTTCTACTAAATTTCTAATCTTCATTTAGATTACATCATTACCATACAAAAGTCAACCATTTAAACTTCAGTTTTATACCTCTCAAATTCAAAACAAATATCATTTTAATCAAGTTTTTCAAATATTTTTAGTATATAAAATTTCATTATGCAAATACTAAATCCAGGTGGTGATAAAAATGACAAATAAAGAACTTTTATATGTTGAAGATGCTTTAGGACATGAGCAATTCATGAAATGCTGTAGTAAAAAAACATCTGCACAATTGCAAGATACTACACTTTCAGAATACGTTAGTCAACTAGAACAAAAACATTGTGAACTATTTAACAAATTTTTAAATTTATTATAAGGAGTGTTTCGAAAATGGAAGACAGAGATTTAATGGAAAAAGAATTATTAGTCATAAAAGGAGTATGTGATTTATACATGCATGGCACAATAGAATCAACAACTCAAGAAGTACATTGTGCATTTAAAGAAGCACTAAATACTTCACTAGATATACAAAATAAAATTTACAATTTAATGAAAGAAAAGGGTTGGTACACAACTCAAGAGGCAGACCAAATGCAACTTGCAAACGCTAAACAAAAATTTCAAGCTTGCAATCAATAATTTGGCTCAAAAAAACAGGAGA
This sequence comes from uncultured Clostridium sp., assembly GCA_900556975.1. Lineage (GTDB taxonomy): Bacteria > Bacillota > Clostridia > TANB77 > CAG-508 > UMGS1994. The sequence goes on from USQZ01000035.1 coordinate 6,586, forward strand.
ATTTTTTATCGAATTCTCCTGTTTTATAATTGTCAAAAAGCACGTTCTCATGAAATTTTAAGATAATTACTGAATTTGAGCTTTGTGTCAAAAAACACGTCCCATTGACACGTCTCATCGACACTCTTTTCTCATTTCATCTTTTCAATAGCGCTTACAACATCACCATACACATAAAAGCTTCCAACAACTAAATTAACAGTATTCTCATCAGAACCTTTTGTACTGATTATTGCGTCTTCTAATGTCATTGTGAAAATTCTATCTTCATCAACATATTCTTTCATGCATTCATACAATGTATTTCCATCAACATATCTCTCCGCATCATTTCCAGACGTAAAAATAAACTTTCCTTCTTTATCACTAGCAAGAATTTTTAGCATTTTTCTATAATCCTTACTCTTCAATATTGACACAATATAAACTCTATCGAAATCAGAATAATACATAGTCACCATACTATGCAAATTCTCCATAGCCGGCTCATTATGTGCACCATCATAAACTATAAAAGGTTTGTCTGATAATTTTTCCATTCTTGCTTTATGAATAACAGTTTTCAAGCCTTCTCTTATGCTTTCATCTGAAACCTCATACCCTTTATCTTTTAATATTTTCATTGCTTCAATACAAATACTTGCATTTCTAATTTGAACCATTCCTTTCAAATTAACAGCAATATTCTTCATTTCGCCATAATCAAAATACTGCAAACTACTATCATATCTATAATTAGAAATATCCGCTTCTCTAACAATATGAAGCTGATTTTCCTTCTTCTCACACTCTCGCATAAATACAGCATCAACATCAGGCATCTGCTCGAAAATAACCGTACTTGAACCATGCTTAACAATCCCAGCCTTCTGAAAAGCAATCTTAGGCAAAGTATCTCCTAAAAGATTCATATGATCATATCCAATCGACGTAATAATAGAAACCAATGAACATGTAATCACATTCGTACAATCATACAAGCCACCAAGCCCAGTCTCTAAAGCAACAAAATCGACTTTCATTCTATAAAAATATAAAAGTGCCATCATTGTTTCTAACTCAAATAATGTAATTCTAGATTTTTCTTTTTCACTATACTCTTCAATCAAAGGTTTTAACTCTTCAATCAATTCCTGCATATCTTCGTCAGAAATGCTTTCTCCATTAATACTAATTCTTTCATTATATCTAATTAGATGTGGAGATAAAAATTTTCCAACTCTATATCCTTGAATTTTTAATATATTAGATACAATTTCTACACAACTACCTTTTCCATTTGTACCTGCAATATGAATAAATTTCATTTCTTTTTCAAAATTATTATACTTATCCATAAAATAATACATAGCTTTTAATGATGGTTCCTTAGTTCCTTTATAAAATCCTTTTAAATATTCATTTACATCTATCATTTCTTTCTCCAAAACACATTTTACATAGTTTTATCAGTTTTAACACCAAAAGTCAATGAACCAACACAACAAAAAATGTAAGCAACCAAAACCGCTCACACCCATCAAAATCTCAAACACAATCTTTCCTCTATTTTTCCAAAAACTAACTTCACGTAATTCAATATATACTTTCTAATTTCTCAAACAACTGACAATATCGGAAATTTTATCCTTAGTTTGCTTATACCCAAGCTCATAAAGTTCTTCCTGCCTACCTTTGGCAAGTAACCCAACCTTAGGCATATATAGTTTTAATAAATAATCCGTTCCATCCCATTCATAATCCGCAAGCTCAGAACACAAAATAGAAAAAGACTTATTCAAAACATCATAAATATTATCACACCTTTTCTTATCCTTATCAACAAAAACAATACTCAAAACCTTATCAGCACCAGCTTTTTTCGTTTCTCTCCACGGAAGATTTTCTGCAATTCCGCCATCAACCAATAAATTTTCTCCATATCTACAAGGGCAAAAAATTCCTGGATAGCTACAACTAGCTTGAACTGCAGTTCCCACACTAACACTATTTATGTACTTGATATCTCTGTCTCTATTTTGAATTATATTATTAGAAAAAACATACAATTCTTCTGTACATAAATTAACCGCAGGAATAACAATCGGCATTCTAATTTGTTTAATGTTGGTTATCCCTTTCTTCAAGCAATATTCGTCAACAAGCTTTTTTATAACTCCACCACTATTTAGTCCATCAATCTTCAAACCTTCACCAGCAAAAAATCTCTTCACAATTCTCTTAATATTTTCAAAATCAACATACCTTATTTTTCTAACATTAGCCCTAAAAATTTCATAAATCTCATCTGTTGAATAACCACAAGCATATAGCATCGCAACAATACTTCCCGAAGACGTACCAGAGATATAATCAAAATGTATTCCAGTTTCTTCTAATGCCTTAATCGCTCCAATATGTGCAAACCCTTTAATTCCACCACCAGCTAATGATAAACCTAATTTCATAAAAATCACCTGAAATATAATATTCCAGGTGATTTAAAATGTTACTTTTTCAAAATATCCTTAATTACTTCCCCAGCAATAATCATTCCAGCAACACTAGGCACAAATGAAATACTACCAGGCACTTGATTCTTAACCGCACATGTTCTCTTAGCACCAGGAGGACAAACGCAATGATTCTTGCAACTATTTTCCGCACTCTCATAAGGCTTAATAGGCTCTTCCTTTGAATAAACAACCTTCAACTTCTTAATACCTCTAGTCCTCAATTCTTTTCTCATAACCTTAGCCAAAGGACAAACACTCGTCTTATAAATATCAGTAACTTCAAATTTTGTAGGATCTAATTTATTTCCTGTTCCCATTGCAGACATAATTGGAACACCAAGCTTATCAGCCTGCATAACAAGCTCAATCTTAGCCGTAACAGTATCAATAGCATCAACAATATAATCAATACTATCATCAAGTATTTTCACCTCAGAATCAGGCATAAAAAACTCTTTGAAAACTTCAACCTTCGCATCAGGATTAATCTCCAAAATTCTATCCCTCATCAACTCAGCCTTATACTTTCCAATCGTCTTTCTAGTAGCATGGATCTGTCTATTTAAATTAGTTAAACAAACCTCATCATCATCAACCAAAATAAAATTACCAACACCAGCTCTAACAAGTCCCTCAACAACAAACGAACCAACACCGCCAACGCCAAAAACTGCAACTTTTGCATTGTGTAATTTTTCTACGCCATCTTTTCCTATTAATAACTCTGTTCTAGAAAACTGATTCATATATGTACCCCTTTCACATCTCTGCGATTATCACTAATCGCACTCATTTTTATTTAACAACTCTCAACCTCAGCGCATTCAATACTACAAATAAGCTACTGAATACCATTGCAAGTGCTGCAAGCATAGGATTCATACTTACTCCTAAACCAACGAACACACCCATAGCAATTGGTATCATACAAATATTATAAAAAAATGCCCAAAACAAATTACCACTAATATTTCGAATAGTTTTAGAACTAATTCTAATCAAATCATTAATTCTATCTAAATTATCATTCATAATAACAACCTGTGCAGAATCCATAGCAATATCAGTACCTGAAGAAACAGAAACACCAATATCAGCCTTGACTAAACTAACACTATCATTAATTCCATCTCCACACATCATAACCAAGCCATCTTTTTTAAACTTCTCAACATACTCAGCCTTTTGACTTGGCATAACATTAGCTACAACAGTCTCAATTCCAACATTTTCAGCTATTTTCTTTGCAGTTACTTCATTATCTCCTGTAAGCATAACAACATTTATATTCTTCTTTTTCAAAGAAGAAATAACCTCAGAAACATTTTCTTTAACAACATCTTTAACACCAATTAAAGCAACAATTTTATTGTTTAGACTTACATACAATATACTATTTCCGTCATTAACTAATTCTCTAAAATCTGATTCATCTGCAGTAATATTATTAGCATCCATTAATCTCTTATTTCCAATTAAAACATCATAATTTTCAACAACAGCAAAAACGCCTTGACCTGAAATAGCTTTAAATTCCTTTACTTCATCAAAATCAATATTTCTCTTTTCAGCCTCTTCCACTATTGCTTTTGCAATTGGATGCTCAGATTTCTTTTCAACTCCTGCAATAACTTTGAAAATATCATCATCACTCAAATCACTGTAATTATACATTTTTGAAAAACTCAATGTTCCTTTTGTTAAAGTTCCCGTTTTATCAAAAATAATTGTTTTTACTTTATGAGCATTTTCTAAGCTTTCACTATTTTTAACCAATATTCCCTTTTTGCTACAAACTCCAGAAGCAATAACAATAGCAAGCGGTGTAGCTAATCCCAAACTACATGGACAAGCCACAACTAAAACTGTTACAAAATAATTCAATGCAACAGCAAAACTCTTTCCAATTATTAACCATACAATAAAAGTAATAATAGCAATTGCAATAACAATAGGAACAAACACACTACTAACTTTATCGGCAAGTTTTGAAATAGGAGCCTTTGTATTTGTGGCCTCAACAACCATTCTAACAATTTCAGAAACAGTTGATTCCCTTCCTATTTTTTCAGCATTATATTTAATTGCACCTTCATAATTAATGCTCCCTGCAATAACCTTAGAACCAGCCTCAACTTTAACTGGCATACTCTCACCAGTAATAAAAGATTCGTTAATGTGAGAAATTCCATCAACCACTGTACCATCAACTGCAATCTTTTCACCAGGCTTACAAATAACAATATCACCTTTTTCTATTTCATCTAAAGTAACTGTAATCTCTTTACCATCTCTTTTAACAACTGCAGAATTTGGTGTTATTGTCATCAACTCTTGAATAGCTTCCTTAGTTTTATCAGTATTTATTCCTTCAACATATTTTCCAATTCTAATGAAGAAAATAACTATAGCAGCTGACTCATAATAAAGCGAATGCACAAAACTTGTATCTCCTAAAAAAATCTGTACAGTTTCATACACACTATAAATAAAACTAGCAAAAACACCTATTGTAACCAAAGTGTCCATATTAGGAGTTCCATGAATTAAATTTTTAATTCCATTTTTCAAAATATTATATCCTAATCCCAATACAACAGTCGTCAAAACGATCAATGAAACCGCATAATTCAAAGGATGTTCCATCATACTCAAAAAAGGAATATCAGGCAAACCTATCATATGTGCCATAGACACATATAAAATAGCAATTGAAAAAATTGAAGTCAAAATTAAATTAATTTTTTCTCCAGATTTTTTTCTCTCTTCCTTTTTCAAATTATCTATTCCTAAACTTTCAAAACCAGCTTTATCAACAAATTTCTCTATATCTTTTAAAGATAATTTTTTATCATCATACTCTATACTCGCATTATTCATTACCAAATTAACATTAGCTCGAACAACGCCATCTTGCTTATTCAAGTATTTTTCTAATCCGCTAGAACAAGCACTACAAGTCATTCCTCCAATTTTTAATAAAACTTTCTTCAAAGTAATTCTCTCCTTTATTTAACTTTAAATCCAGCATCAATAATTGCAGATTTTATATCTTCAACTTTTAATTTACTATCATACTCTATTTTAGCGATTCCTGTTTCAAAACTAACCTCTGCTTTTGAAACGCCATCTAAATTACTTAAAACCTTTTGTAGTCTTGTACTACATCCTGTACAATGCATTCCTTCAATATTTAATTCTATACTTTCCATAATAAAAACCTCTCTTTCTAATAGTAATATTTTTTATATAATAACCCAAAACATTTATAGCACTTGTACTTATTATTTTTGATTAACAGCTTTGCTAACATACAAAATTTAAAAAGTAAATGTTTTGTTATTTTTCAATTAAATTGTCCTAATTACAGTATTTCCTATCTTAATCTTTTTATTAAATCCATTACTTCTTCTATAATATCTAAATTACCAGATTGAATTTCATAAGTCACACATGTTGCAATATGACTCTCTAAAATTGAATTTTCCAAGCTTTCCAAAGCCTTATTTATTGCAGATAATTGAGTTAAAACATCATCACAGTATCTATCATTTTCAATCATCTGTTTAACTCCTCTAACTTGTCCCTCAATAATATTTAATCTTTTAGTAAGTCTTTTTTTCTCTTCATCAGTCCTATGTGTAGACTTTTGGCACATCTGACATTTTCCGCACTTACTACATGCCATACTTTAATCACCTCGTACGAAATTATATACCCCTATAGGGTATTTGTCAAGGGAACAAAAATCAAACTTATTAACATTGCTCTCATTATAACTTTTTTCCTAATTTTTACTCGCACACAAATTTTATGCATTATTATACAAAAATAACGTAAAACTAGACAAAGTTTTACGTTATTTTTACCTTTAATAATATTTCTGATTATACTTAAAATAATTATCTATATTTTTTAATTATTCTTCATCATCAGAATAAGATGAACTTGTTGTTTTATTTGATGTTTCGTTTGATACTCTATTTGATGTATTTGTTACATTTTCATCAGAATCTTTTGTAGAATTTGTTGTATTATCAGCATCTTCTTCTTTTTCTTTTAAACTATCATATAAAGTTTCCATACTATCCTCATCTGAAACTAATACTAGTTTATCACCACAGAAAATAGCAGCTAATTTTTCTGTTTCTCCATCATTGTCAACAGTAAATCTTACATCATTCCACATATCTATTCCTATCTCAGTCATTTTAGTTGACTTTCCAACTTTCTTTAATGTCAATTTTACATCTTCATCAACAAATTCTGAATATAAATCTTTTACAGTATCAGTATAATCTTTATAATCTTTGGCTTTAGTTTTATTATATTCATCCTCAAAATCTGAAGGTGTATCAACTTGATCAGCTACATACATTGATTTTATATCAACATAATCCTCAACAAATTTATCCATATCATCCTCTGATTTACAAGCATCTAAGAATTTTTCTAGAATTGCTTCATAATCAACATCTTCTTCAACATCCTTTTCATCATTTTTTTCTTCTGTCTTAGCTGTATTTGTTTTTTCTGTTTTATCTTCCTCTTCTTTATCAAAAGGTTTAAAGATTAAAACTCCAGCGACTGCAGCCACAACTAATACAAGTACAATAACAATTGCAATTACAACTTTTTTGTTTTTCATTTTTTACTACCTCCTCAAACTTTAATAATCCTATCACTAAAATTATTAAATGTAAAGCACACATTTTACTTTTTGTCCTATACAAATATTTTCTCCAAAACAAACTTAAAATATTTAATCAAACACAAAAAGAAACTGAGGTGCTCATTCGCACACCTCAGTTTTCTTCATTAGGATCCTTTATTACTTAAACTTCAGCATCAAGCCGATATTGCTTTATCTGCTCGATTCGTCTTTGGCACATTTCATCAGACATATCAATCTGCTTTCCTAATCGATCCAGAATAGCCCATTTTTCTCCCCAAACTCTTATGGAATATTTCTCATACCATGGTAATGTTGAGCTAGAAAATATACAAATGCTATCTGGAAAGACTATCACATGCAAATCTACTACTCTACCATCAACAAGTGTTACAGTATACCTGTTTTTCTCCATACGGTTTCTCAGAATTTCTGCTGATTCCTTTACTACCTCAACTCCAGTAGAATGCACCAGCACAGAAAAGCCATTTTTCTGCAGAATTCCGAAATCCTCTCCTTTAAAGTCAAAACAGTAATCAATCTCAAAAGGAATAAGGCATTTTCCATTTGGAGAAAAAGCCCCCCACTTTGAGTTAATTTCGCCAACGCCCATACCATTTGCAAAAGGCTGGGCTCGTTCTAAGCTGCCACGCTGAGGAAATGTTTCTCTAAATTTCAAGTTGAAATATTTCCACCGGCCATTTTCCTTAATTGTTATAACATCTTCTGATGGAGCCCCTACATCTTCCCAGTCGCCTTCCTTCACAAGTATGCCATGCATATTAAACACCGACCACATATATTCATGTGTCTTACGTTTAAGATTATGCTGTACAAGCACATAATCCTCAAATATATGCACACGCACACCTTCATCAGGCAGTACCAATGGAGTTCCATATGAATTGAAAAGCCCCATCTTGTTGTCCCTTTTTACTACAATCAATTTTTTACTAAGTACTTCTGTAACCTGGCCATACTTGTCTAAAAGTTTTTTCGCTTCTTCAGATAAAAGTTGAACTTTAACTACTTTTGTCCGCTCTGCCATAATAAAATTCTCCTTTCAACTTAAGCACATAGCTTGTAACAGCTAAAAGTATATCATATTTTTACATATCTTTCAATTTTTAAAAGTCAAAAAGTATTAACATTTGCATTTATTATAACTTTTTAAATTAATGTTTTTATACATTATTTTTTACACAAAAATTTTTGAAAACTTGTCCATAATATAAAAAAACGTAGAACCTCATTGATTTCCACGTTCTTCAGATTTTTATTCAATTATATTTTCTTGCTCTGTTAAAAAAGCAACTTCTTTTTTCTCTTTTCTTTTTATAATTCCATACACAAAATAAAATGGAATAAACATTTGAATGAGAATCATAAGTGGTGTAAACCATCTTCCAGTTAAATTATAAAACAACTCAATTGGCGTATTAGGAAAATTCTCTGAAATAAACATTAAGTTACTATGAAACTCCATATTAACCATTAAAGCAAGTATACACACGACGCCAACTAAACTAGCAAAATAAATAATATCCTCTTTGTTAATCTCTACATAATGCGTTTTATTTACAAGTAAAGTTAAATACACCATAGTTCCATGATAAAAGAAACTATGAATACTTATAAAATGAAAAGCCGGAAATGTTGGCAATGACGTTGTTGGAAATAAAATAAAAACAACACCACCAACAATAGAACCAGTAGCTAAGAAAACATCCCCAGCGCGCTTAAAAGGTCCTTTTGTAAAAGAACTTAAAAATCCAGCATATAGTAACAAACTACAATAATACAAAGGTAACCATTCTTTCACATCTGTTAATTTTAAATATGTTACTGTATACAATATCTTAAATATCTCCAATGCCCATATAACAACTGTTAAATTTCTTATAATTTTATAAACTTCTTCTTTGCTCTTATGAACTGTTTTCTTTAACGCAATTGCAACACACGCCAAAGTAGCTAAAATCAATCCTATATGTTGTAATGAAAAAAGTCCACAAGCTTTATATTCTCCAGGTTTTGAAAAAAACATAATATTCCTCATTCACTAAATATTTTATCCCCTTAATAACATTATTATTATATCACAACTAATTTTTTTTGCTACATTTTTTGTTCATCAAATTAAAAAAATGTCGAAAAAAATGCAATTCAATGCTACATTTTTTTTAAAATTATAGTGTATTTAAAAAGTCCCAAAAAAGAATTCAAGCTAAACATTACCAAAATTCTCTTTAAATATTATTTTATTTCAAAATTTTTCCACCACCAACAACTATATCTCCTAAATAAAATACAGCAGATTGTCCAGGAGTAATTCGTGCAACAGGATTTTCAAAAACTACTTTAATTGTATTAGCATCAATCATTTCAACAGTAGCATCTTCTTCTACACTAGAATACCTTGTTTTCACAGAAACTTTCATAGGCTCATCAATTGAATCAACTAAAAGTAAATTAACATCCTTCACAATCATTTCTTTTTTGTAAATATAATCTTTTTCGCCAACTATAACTTCATTCTTCTCTTTGTTAAATCCTACAACAAATAATGGCTCATTATATGAAATACCAAGGCCTTTTCTTTGACCAATTGTGTAATTATAAAGTCCATTATGCTTTCCTAAAACCTTACCATTAACATGAACTATATTTCCCTTTTTAGGCTTAATCTCTGAATTTTCTTCAAGGAATCTCTTATAATTTCCATCAGGCACAAAGCAAATATCCTCACTATCAGGCTTATTAGCAGTTTTCAAATTATGTTCTCTTGCAATTTTTCTTATCTCATCTTTGCTCTCAAAATCAGCCAACGGAAAAACAACATGCTCAATCAATTCCTTAGGAATATTCCATAAAACATAACTCTGATCCTTTTTTCCAGCCTTTGATTTCTTTAAAACCCATCTTCCATATTCTTCACTATACTCTGTTTTAGCATAATGGCCAGTAGCAATATATTCACACCCTAGCTCTTTAGCCTTCTCATACATAAGCCCAAACTTCATAAATTTATTGCATTCAATACAAGGATTTGGAGTTAAGCAATTTGCATAACAATTTATAAAATCATCAATTACATATTTCTTAAACTCCTCTTTGAAATTATAAATAAAATGTGGTATTCCAATTTGATTACACACATTTTTCGCATCGATATATGTATTAGTGTTACAACAACTACTACCAGCAAATAGTTCCATTGTAGTTCCTATAACATCATATCCCTCTTCCTTTAAAAGTAATGCTGAAACTGAACTATCAACACCACCACTCATTCCAAGTAAAACTCTCTTTTCTTCCATTAAAATTCCCTTCTTACGAACAAATCAAATTTAAAACTAACACCCTAGTGACAACAAGATGAAGAAATTTTTCCGTCAGTCTCACCTTTATTTATCATATCTTCTAACGTATGCCAAGCAAGCAAAGCACATTTCACTCTAGCAGGCATATTAGAAACATTCTTAAAAGCAATAGCCTCTTCCAATTTTTCAAGTTCAGTATCATCAGTAATTTCTCTTTTAATCATCTCAATAAAAGTTTTAATTATCTCCTTTGCTTCTTCAATAGTTTTACCTCTTAAAGTATCTATCATAACAGATGTAGAAGCTTGAGAAATTGCACAACCATGACCAGAAAAAGCCATATCAGAAATCACATTTCCATCTAGCTTCATTTCCAAAGTAATCTCATCACCACAATTAGGATTATGACCAATCTCTGAAAACTCAGCACCATCAAGTTTTTTCTTATTATAAGAATTCATACTATGTTCCATTATAATATCATTATACAATTCATCTAAATTATCCAATTTAATATCCTACCTATTAATATATTTTTCAAACATCTTATATGCCTTTTCAATTCCAGCAACTAATCTATCAATATCATCTTT
>USQZ01000036.1 GCA_900556975.1 uncultured Clostridium sp.
TGTGTTATTGAAGGAATATTTAGATTTGGATTATAAAGTGATTAAATCTGATAATCCCAATATGAATGAGTATCGATTTAAGGTGAGTGGAAAGTATGAGGATTCATATTATAATGAGTTTACTTCGACATCATATTTAGAGGGACTTGTAAGGACTGTAGTTCAGGAAATGTATAGGAGTCAGAATAATTTGGATAGTTAATCTTTGAGAGAAGTTTTAGATTTAAGAATTATAATAATAAAATATATGAGATATGTTATGCAAATTAAATATCTTGATAAGACTCCAACTGCGGATGAGTTTAATCAGTTTACAGAAGCGGTTGGCTGGGGAAGACGTGAAAATGCTATTGTAGAAGAGGCTTTAAAACATACATTATATTCTGTTTGTGTGTATGATGAGGATAAATTGATTGGTTATGGAAGAATAATTGGTGATAAAACAATATTTTTACATATACATGATGTGATGATTCGACCAGAGTATCAAGGCATGGGAATTGGAACAGGTATAATGAATAAGATTTTAGATAAAGTCAATGTGTATAGAGGTGTGAATCCTGGTATAAGAGTTTGTTTAGGTGCTTCTAAAGGAAAAGAAGGATTTTATGAGAAGTTCGGTTTTGTTGGTAGGCCTAATGAAAGTCTTGGCGCAGGGATGGTTTTTGATGCTAATAATATAAATATTAATTAAATTTGAGAAAGAATTTTAGAATAAAATTACAAAACTTGACAAAAAAAGAAAGAAAATATATAATTGAAACGGCTAAATTTAAAATATATATTTTCTTTATAAATTTACAAAATGTTCTTTTGTATTATTAACTAATAAGAATATAACATTAGACTCCATTGATGTAAATAGTTTAAAGAAAAGTAATTAAAAGTTAATATTACTGAAATATATTTGTGATATTTAGACTATTTACAAAAGATTGGAGAAAAATACGATGTCAAAGAAAAAATTAGTAGTTACTAAAGAAAATAAGACGGGAAGAAATATAGAATTTCAAGATGTTGGAAATAACAGAAAGATGTCTAATACGGAATTGATTAAAAGACTAAAAACAGGTAACTCAATATATAATGAAGATTACTGTGTAAAGCATGATAAAAATGGTAATGAATATGTGTCTTCAAAACCTGATGAAAGTAAAAATAATAATTTAGGATAATGATGAGGAAAGAGCTTCATAAAATTATGGGGTTTCTTTCCTTATTTTGTTATGGAAATGTTTTGATATTAGATATATTTGAAAATATCTAATATATCAAAAAAATAATATGAAATTATATAAAATAAGAGGTGAAAAAATGTTATTTAAAAATTATATATATGTAAATGAAAAATTATTAGAAAAATTATCTAAGCAGTTAGGAATTAAAATAAGTTATGATACTACTAAGCAAATAAACAAAAAGTTGGGGATTGGTGGATCACAAATTTTATTAGGCGCAGAAAAATTGCAGGTGAATACAGAAAATTTAAAAAATGATAAATATGATTTATTGGAATTATTCGAAAAAAAAGTAACAGAAGATGAAACGGGAATCGTAGAATTCGATTTTGAAGATGCTAGTTATATTTTGCCAGGACAATTAATTAAATTTACAGCTAAATTAGTGCAACCTAAAGGTAATGATAATCTTGAGTTAGTTACTTCGATTAAGCAAAATCCAATATTTTCTGGAATGGTAAAGGAGAACATAGATGTATCAAATGAAAATGATCAGAAGCTTGTGGATTTAATATTTGGGGAAGGTAATGATATACCAGTATATTTTTCAAATGATGAAAATTATATAGTTGTATCTAATATAAGTACTGATTATTTGGATATAGAGTACGAGGATTTTTCGGATTTATATGATGAAGAAGTAACGGCTGTTTTATTAGTTGATAGAAAGTTTTCAGAGCAACAAGAAGTAGTTTTAATGGACATAATGAAGGATATTTTTAAGATTGGGAGAGATTTGAGAAGAACAATGCCTAAAACAGAACAAGAGAAATATATTATTAAAGAAAGAGGACCAGCAATTAAGGGAGAAATATTGGCTATGTATAATTAGAAATACTAATAAATTTATGTACAAAATTATAGAAAGGAGTATGTTTAATGAAACAAATAATGAAGCCAATTTTTGAATTATTAACTGGAGAATGTATATTGTTTGATAATGTTATTTATAATTATATTGGGTTAGGTATAGTTGGAGTTCTTGCTTTTGTTATTGCATGGAGATGTGTAGGAATGTTATATGATTATGGTATAATTGATGATAAGGAGACAGGTTCGATTATTCATTGGTGTTTAAGATTAATTTCTTTTTTTGTAATATTTTATTTATTTAGTTGGATGATATGGCTAATCAATATTATAGATAGATACAAAAAAATAATTTTAGTTGTATTAGTATTTTTAATTCTATTTGTTATTGGAATAATTATTATAAAGAGAATACTAAAAAAAAACATATAAGAAGAAATGCATATTTATAAAGAAAAAGGCGGGAAAATTTGGAAAAGCAAGAGAAATTATTGATATTAATGCTGGAATTCTTAGTTCTGTAAATCCGGTGTTTGCTGTTACACCACTATTTACGTATGCTATTAATAGAGTATTAGGTTTGGCAAGTCCAGAACATATAAAAGAAAGATTAAGTGCGTTTAGTGATAGACTAGAAAAAAGAAAGATAACTATTGAAGAATTTAAGGTTGAAATTAAAAAATTATCGGAACATGATGAATATATTGTTTTAAATTATTTAAGAGATATGTTATTAACATGTGTTCCAGAAATGTTAGACATATATATATAGGTGATTATAGATTTTATAATGAAAAAGAATTATAAAAATGGAGAAGAAATTTGTGAGATAATTAGTCAGTTAAATGTGAATGATTTAAATCTTATGAAAAAAATAAAAAATTATATAGATAGCGAAAAGCAAGAAAGTAAACTTTTTAAGCAAGATGAAATACTAAAAAGCAAAGAAAATGAAAGTGGATTAAAAAAGATAGTATTTCAAGATAGAAATATGATACTAGATGATAAATATACTATCTTTTGGAAAGAATTTGAAAGATATTATGATTTGAAGTCTGGAGAAATGGGATTAATATTACTTTTTAAAACTAAAAATGAAAATGGAATGGAATCAGACGAGTGGGCTCGTATTGGCAGATCTTTTTTAAAATTGCAAAACTTAGGAGTTTTAGAATTAGAATGTATAAATACGGTGGGAACTATTAATGTATTGAATATAGATAGATTTCATATTACTTTATTTGGAAGAGAAATATTAGAATATATAGGAAAATGCTCGGATGTTATAGAATTAAAGAAATCAAAATAATTTAGAGTAGTAGGTGATTGGGATGATAAATGTTGTTGCGGCGGTTATAAAAAATGAAAAGGGAAAGATTTTGATAGCGCAAAGAAATTTGAAGAAATCGCAGGGAGGTTTGTGGGAGTTCCCTGGAGGAAAGATTGAGGTTGGTGAGTCGAGAGAAGCGGCTATTATAAGAGAGATTAAGGAAGAGTTGGCGATAGATATTTATGTAATGAATTACATAGGTGAGAAGATGTTTAATTATCCGGATAAGAATGTGAATTTGATTGCTCTTGAATGTGGAATTATTAATGGTGATATAAGGTTGCTTGAGCATGAAGATGCGAAGTGGGTAGGTTCGGATGAGTTGGAGAGGTTTGAGTTTTCACCGGCGGATATGTTTATTGTGGAGAAGTTAAGAAGGGATGAGTGTAAATGAAAGTTTTGACAATTAAACAGCCATGGGCTACATTAATAATGCAAGGTGATAAGAGATTTGAGTTTAGAAGTTGGCAAACGAAGTATAGGGGAGATTTATTAATTCATGCTGGAAAGGGAATTGATAAGAAGGCTATGAAGAGGTTGGCTAAATATTTGCCGGATGAGATTCCTCTAGGTAAAATTTTAGGTAAAGTTACTTTGGTGGATTGTATAAGAATGTGCTCTGAATTTAAAGAGATGCTTTTGAAAGAGAATAGTGATATATATACTAAAAGTTCGTTTAGTGAAAACTTTGGTTGGCAAGTAGAAGATGTTCAAGTGTTTGATGAGCCGATAGAGGCGAAGGGGCATTTGAGTTTGTGGGAGTATGATATTGATAATATAAGATTATAACCAATAAAACAAAGGAGGAGATTGTATGTGTACAGCTGCTACATATAAAACAAAAGATTTTTATTTTGGTAGGACGTTAGATTATGAATTTTCCTATGGAGATGAAATAACTATAACTCCAAGAAATTATGAGCTTAATTTTAGAATGAGAAAAAAGATAGAGAATCATTATGCAATGATTGGAATGGCGCATGTGGTGGGCGATTATCCATTGTATTATGATGCAATTAATGAGAAGGGATTAGGAATTGCAGGATTAAATTTTGTTGGAAATGCTTATTATAATGATTGTGCTGATGGAAAAGATAACATTGCTCAATTTGAATTGATTCCATGGATTCTTTGCCAATGTGAAACTGTAAAAGAAGTAAGAGAGTTGTTGAAAAATATTAATATAACTAATGAGCCTTATAGTGAGAAGTTTCCATTGGCTCAGTTACATTGGATTATTGCAGATAAAAATGAAGCGATTACAGTTGAATCTATGAAGGATGGATTAAAGGTATATGATAACCCGGTTGGAGTTTTGACGAATAATCCACCATTTGATAAGCAAATATTTGAATTGAATAAATATATAAATTTATCTCCTAAGTCACCTCAAAATAATTTTTCAAATAAATTAAATATGGAATATTATAGTAGAGGTATGGGAGCTATTGGTTTACCTGGCGATTTGTCTTCACAATCAAGGTTTGTTAGAGTTAGTTTTGTAAAGATGAATTCGGTATCAGGTGATGATGAAAAGTCTAGTGTTAGCCAGTTTTTTCATATATTGAATTCAGTTGATCAACAACGTGGTTGTTGCGATGTTGGTGATGGTAAATATGAAATAACAATTTATACTTCTTGTTGTAATGCTAGTAAGGGGATTTATTATTATACTACTTATAATAATCATCAGATTACTGGGGTGAATATGTTTAAAGAAAATTTAGATGGAGATAAAATTATAAAATATCCAGTGATTGAGGATGGCTTAGTAAGATGGCAAAATTAATTTTAGTGAAAACTATGGTTGGCAAGTAGAGGATGTTCAAGTGTTTGATAATCCGATAGAGGCGAAGGGGCATTTGAGCTTGTGGGAATACGATATTGATGGTGAAAAAGAGTGATATTTTAATAGTTTGAGGAGTATAAAGATCAATTGTTGGTTTTAATCAGCAATTGATCTTTTTTACGTGAAAAAATTAGTGAAATAAAAAATACTTGACATCGTTACGTAACGATGATAAAATAATGTCAAAGAGGTGAGAAGAATGAAGTATAAGGTATCTGAACTTGCAGAAAAGGCTGGGGTTACAAAAAGGACAATTCATTATTATATAAGTAAGGGTTTATTGTTACCGCCTGAGGGGACGGGGATAAATAGTTTATATAATGATGAACACCTTGAGAGAATACTTCTAATTAAAAAGCTTCAAGCAGAGTATATGCCCTTGAATAAAATACGTGAGTATATTTTGGAAAATCCAAAAGAGAAGGTTTGTAAAAGTGCTAAAGAGGTGAAGGCTAAGATTATTAATAAGGAAGAGCGAGAGGTATACATTAGAGAAAATATATGTGACATATTTGAAATTCATTATTCGAAAGAAAATGAAGAGAAGTATGGATATATTATTGAAAATGTAAAAAAATATGTTGAAAAAATGATGGGGGATTAGTATGAAGTTAGTTGATTTGAAAGAGTTAACTTTAAAGAAAATTAAAATAGCAGGAAAGGTTATTGGAAAGTTTGGAACATTTGAGATAGAGCAGGTGTATAAGAATGAATTGAATGAAGTTTTAGAAGTTGGTTATACTTTTCCAATAGCTGATTCTGCTACTGTTGTTGGTTTGGAAATTGATGTGGGTGATAAAATTTTAAAGGGCGTATGTAAAGAGAATGAGACTGCTAAAAAGGAATATCAAAATGCTTTGGCTGATGGTGATAGTGCATATATGATGGAGCAAAAGACTGATAATGTTTTTAAGATTTCAGTTGGAAAGATTGATGTTGATGAAGAGGTTAGAGTAAAAATTTGTTATATTGATAAGTTTCAGGTTGTTGATAATATAATACAAATTTTTATTCCTACATTGGTTACTCCCAAGTATAATTCAAATCTTGTTAATGATATAAAATATAATAAAGTTAGTTATACTATTGATTTTAATATTGATGTAAGCAAGGCTTTGAATATAAAGAAAATCGATTCACCAAGTCATGATATAAATCTTATTGATAAGAAAGACAGCGAAAGAGTTGAGGTTTTAAATCATGATGTGTCAAAGGATTTTAAGTTAAATGTTGAGTTGAAAAATGAATTGACTTCTAAGGCTGTTGTTTCTGAAACTAGAGATGGTAAGGAAATGGTATATTTATCATTTATGCCAGAGATTATGGATGCTTATGAAGATAGTGAGAAAGAATATGAGTTTATAGTTGATGTATCTGGATCTATGAGAGGTAGAAAATTAGATGAAACGAAAAATGCTGTAATTGAGTGTTTGAAGCAGTTGGATGTTGGAGATAAGTTTAATATAATTCCTTTTGCTACAGAGTTTGAGGCTATGAGTATTAATTCAATTGAATTTAATGAAGAAAATTTTAAGAATGCTAGAACATATATTAATGGTTTGAGTGCAAAGGATGGAACTGAAATTTTAAATCCTTTGAAGTTTGCTTTATATGAAAAAAATGTTGATAAAACTATACTTTTATTTACAGATGGACAGGTTGCGAATGAGGATGAAATTGTAAATTATATTAGTTCTAATATAAATAATGGTAGGTTGTTTGTATTTGGCATAGATTCAAATGTTAATTCATCTTTTATAAAAAAATTAGCTAAGATAGGTAATGGTAAGGCAGAATTTATACAACCAAAAGAGAAGATTGATGATAAGATTATAAGAACTTTTGCAAGAATTCAGACGCCTTTATTAGAAGATTTTGAAATTGATTATGGAAAAAATAAAGTGGTAGATGAGATAAAAGAGGAGAATGCTTTATTTAATTATGAATTTTATAATGTGTTTGCAAAAATTGAAGAATTGAGTGATGATATACAACTTAAAGGAAAAATTTTAGGTAAAGAGTATGTTTGGAAAATTAGAAAAGATGAGATAACTCGAACAGATGTTGATTTAGAAATTTTATTTGCAAAACAGGAAATTGATAGATTATATGAATGTATAAAAAATGCACAGGAAGAGGAAAAAGAGAAATATAAAAATAAAATAATTGAATTATCAGAAAAGTATAATATTAATTCTAGATATACGTCATTTATAACAGTGTATGTTAGAGAGGATAAGTTAACTGCTGATGCAAAATATCAAGAGACTGATTTGAGTTGGGAGTTTTTAAAAGATTTCCCTGGAAGAATATCAGGAATGGAGCAATATTATAGTTCTACAGATTCTTATGGAGATATACCTCATATAAGAACAAGAAGAGCGCCTGTGTTTACTGATGTTCCAGATTATATACGAAAAGAAGGAATAGAGACAATATTAGATAGAAAAGTTAATGAGTATTATAAAATTTTTGCTAATAAAGATAAAAAAGCTGTTTTAACATATATATTGTATGTATTGTATTATGCTAAGAAGGAAAATAAATGCATTGATTTAGAATTTTTAAATAATACAAAAGATTTGATTTTAGCAAATGAAGATTTTATGAAACTGTTATGTTTAGCTTATCGTAATTTGAATAATTCAGATCAGAATAAGATTTTGGAATTTTTAAATGAAGATTATAAAAAGGTTGCAATTACTGGTTTAAAGGTTAACGTTGATATTCCAATATTAAAGCTTGATGAAGTTATATATATTATTGATAAAAATTCAATAGAGGATAGAGTTGATGTGATTTTATGGTATTTGTACAAAGTAAAAAGTCATGAAATTTATGTATATGGAAATTATTAAAATGATGTAATTGAACCCTCTTGGTTAAACTGTTTAGTTTAATGAAGAGGGTTCTTTTTTGTTTTAAGGTTTTATACAATTTTCGTTCATTTTTTGTCTCATTGTTTCTTGAAGTTCTCTTGTTTTTTGAAAGTCAAATTCATAATTAAATCCGATTTTTTTCAATATGTCTCCATCATTTAGAAATGGAGGTAGTTTAGATGTTTTTATTTCATACATTTTTTTTGTTACGGTATTTTGTAAAATTGTATATTGCCCTTCTTTTCTGTCTACTGAAAAATACTTCATGTTTTCTAGTGTACCTCCTAATTTTTTTAGAAAATCTGAATTTGAGATTTTTTTGTTTAAGTTGTTGTTAATATCTATATTCATTTTCTTTTTTGATATGTATATTAGATTAAAAGCTTTTGTATTGTATCACAATTTTGTGAATAAATCAAGAAAAAATGCTTGACTAATAAGAACATATGTTTTATAATGGTTGCAGGTAAAATATGAGTGCGGTTAAAATTAGCGCTGGGAAGAATTGGATTTTTATGGAGAGAAAGTTTTTACATATTGATGTTAATAATGCTTTTTTGTCTTGGACTGCGGTTGATAGGTTGAATAAGGGCGATAAAGTTGATTTGAGAACGATTCCAGCGGTTATTGGTGGGGATGAGGCTAAGCGCCATGGGATTGTTGTTGCTAAGAGTAATGTCGCTAAAAAGTTTGGGATTCAAACGGCTGAACCTTTGTATATGGCGAGGAGAAAGTGCCCAAGTATAATTGTTGTGCCTGGCAATTTTGATCTTTATAGAAGTTGTTCAAATAAACTATATAAGCTTTTTTTAGAGTATACGGAGAAGGTGGAAAGATTTTCAATTGATGAGTGCTTTTTAGATTTGACTGAATATTTGAAACCTGGTGTGGATTTGATTAAGCTTGGTATCGAGATTAAAGAACGTGTAAAAAAAGAGTTTGGATTTACTGTCAATGTTGGTGTTTCTGATGATAAGATTTTGGCTAAGATTGCTTCTGATTTTGAGAAGCCTGATAAGATTCATACGTTATTTAAGTCTGAGATTAAGGATAAATTGTGGAGATTGCCCGTTTCTGAGATGTTTTTAGTTGGTAAGAAATCAATTCCTAAGTTGAATAGAATGGGGATAAGGACTGTTGGAGATTTGGCTAATACTGATAAAGCTGTTTTAATAAAAGAGTTTGGAAAGTATGGATATACTATTTGGAAATATGCAAACGGGGAGAGTGGCGAAGAGGTAAATTATTTACCTGAAAAGCCTAAAGGTATTGGAAATAGTATAACTTTGCCGTATGATGTTGTTTCTTTGGATGAGCTTGAGGTTACTTTGGTGGAATTGGTTGAGAAGGTTTCTTATAGATTGAGAAAAGAAAATATGTATGCGACTGTTGTGAATGTTCAGCTTAAAAATAATAATTTTAAAAGTTATTCTCATCAGAAGAAGTTAATGGGGAGAACTGATTCGACGAGTGAGATTTTGAGTGTTGCGAAAGAGCTTTTGAAGGAGTTATTTGTTGGTGAGCCGATTAGATTGATTGGTGTTAGGGCTGATGGTTTGGTTGAAAAAGAGGAGATGCAACTTTCAATTTTTGATATGAAGGAAGATTCTAAGAATAAGAAATTGGATGATACTATGGATAAGTTGAAGGATAAGTTCGGTTATAATATTCTTACTAGAGCTACGGAATTGAAGGGGAATATGAAGTCGGAATGATATAGAATCATAGAATTAAAGAGTGATATGAAATCTGAATAATTTAGAATTATAGAATTAAATAAAATATGAATGTGAATATTCTAAATCTGCAGAGTTAAAAGGTAATATAAAATATAATGATTTATAGTTACAGAACTAGAAGGGTAACATAAAACCAGGATAATCATATAATATATTAATCTGATAATTCTAGGAGGTGCAGATATGGAACCACAAGTTACAATTTGTTGTAATAGAAGAGACAAAAAATGTTGTTGTTTATATAGAGTTTTATACACGATAATTGGTTTATTTGCCTTTGTTATTGGAATAATTATAGGAGCTCAAACAACAATTGTTGCAACTATTGGTGCTGTTTACTTTTATGCAATAGCAACTACTCTAGTAATTTTAGCGCTCATTGCGTTAATCTATATATGGTGTAGTTGTAGAAATTAATAAATGAATATGGGGCTATGCATGGGTTGCGTTATGCAGATTCGTGCATGGCTTTTTTATATAATATGAAAGTTTTTTGAATTTCCTATTATATAAAATTAACAATGTACAAAAATTTGCTTTGCAAATTTCGCTTGCGAACAAATACGCGGACTTAAAAAAGTAAAACAAGTGCAAATGTTATTAATGTCCCCTTTGGCTCTAATATGAAACTTATTTGAGATATAATAATTATAAAAAATTTAGATTTGAAGAAGAAAGTAAAATAATTGAAAAAAGATAAGCATTGTGATAGAATACATTTATCTTTTTAAGGAGGATGATAAGTTATGAAAAAAGATAAAATTGCAATAGTTATGGCTGCTGGTAAAAGCGAGGCTATGAATTCTAAAAAGTCAAAGTTGGTACATAAATTATATGGAAAAGAGCTAGTTTCTAGAGTTGTAGAAGTAGCTGAGAAGAATGATTGTGATGAGATTATTACAGTTGTTGGTGAACAAAAAGAACAAATAATTGATGTATTAAAAGATAGAACAAAATATGTTGTTCAAGAAGAACTTTTGGGAACTGGTCATGCAATGATGCAGGTTGTTCCAGAGCTTGAGTCTAAGTCTGGTCAAGTTATTGTTTTATATGGTGATGTTCCTATTATTAGAAAAGAGACTGTTGAAAAATTAATAGATAGAAATAGAAATGAAAGAGAGGCTGTAACGTTACTTACTGCTATTTCTGATAATCCAAGTGGTTATGGAAGAATTGTTAGAAATGAAGTTGGAGAAGTTTTAGAGATTGTTGAAGAGTCTATGGCTGATGCTGAGACTAAAAAAATTAAGGAGATAAATTCAGGAATTTATTGTTTTGATATTGAGTCTTTGCTTGATGCTGTTAAAGAATTAAAAGCTCATGAAAATGGTCAAATATTCTTAACTGATGTTATAAAAATTATGAAGTCAAAAGATTTAAAAATTGGTGCTATGATAGTTGAGGATAATACTGAAATTCTTGGGGTTCATGATAGAGTTCAATTAGAGCTTTTGGGTAGAGTTTTAAGAATGAGAATTAACACTATGCATATGTTAAATGGTGTTACAATTGAAGATTCAGATACTACATATATTTATGAAGATGTTAAGATTGGTAGAGATACTGTAATTCATCCAAATACTACAATAAAATCTGATTGCGTAATTGGTGAAGATTGTGAGATTGGACCTAATGCTTATATTAGAGAGAAATGCGTTCTTGCTGATAAAGTTAAAATTGGTAATTGTGTTGAGATTAAGAAAACAAAAGTTGCATATGGTAGCAAGGTACCTCATTTATCATATATGGGTGACTGTGAGATTGGTACTGGTGTAAATATTGGATGTGGATCAATTACATGTAATTATGATGGTGTAAATAAGCATAAAACAATAATTGGAGATAAATGTTTTGTTGGATCTAATACAAACTTAGTTGCTCCAGTTAAATTAGGTGATAATGTTTTAGTTGCAGCAGGTTCAACAATTACAGAGGATGTACCAGCTGATAGCTTAGCAATTGCAAGAGAAAGACAAGTTGTAAAAGAGGGCTGGAATAAAAATAAATAAAGGAATATATTAATATGAAAAAGAAAATATTTGGTATTGTATGTGTTATTATTATTTGTTTTGCTTGCTTTTGTTTAGGTTTTTGGTTTAATAATAAATTTCAAAATAAACAACTAGAAAATAAAGTTGGAACTTCAACTGGTGATGAAGAATTAATAAAAACACCTGATAGAATTATTTTTAAATATGATTCAAAATATTATGAGATAACACCTGATTATGAAAAATATTCAGAGCTTGTTGATTTATGTAGAAATAATATTAATAAAAAGAATGAAGAAAAAATTTCTGAGAATGATATAGATTCTTTAAAGTCAACTGCTAAGTTTATTGAGTTTGATTATAATACAGTTAGTAAAAATTTTATTTTTACATTAACATCTGATATGGGTGCAATTCAAATGAAAGATGCTGATGGTGTTGTTATATCATCTAAGTTGAGTAATCTTGATAAAATAGGTGAGGCTTATATTGAAGCTGTAAAGGATAAGACTGGTTATGATATGAGTAGTGAAAAAGTTGATTCAATGAATCAATATCAAGCATTACCTTCTACATACGATTTTAAAAATGTAAAAGATGAAAAAGTATATGTAAAAGTTTTTGATACATATGATGAATTTAAGAAAATTTCAAGTAGATATAGTTTGAAGTTTGATAATGCTGATGCTATTGAAGGAAAGTTTGCGAATAGAAAAGGTGTTTTAATATTATCTCAATATGATGTTAAGGATTATAAAGTTAATGTTGGAAATGTTAAAATTAATTTTGCTGGAAATGATTATGCAGTAGCTTCTACAGCTCCTTCTGGTTATAATGCAGATTTGATTTTAGTTAGTAAAATTGTTAACACAGATTGTATTTATTATAATTATGATGATGTAAAATATGTAGATAATTTAACTGGTACAACTGAGAGTATTTCTGGCGTTGTAAAGAGTAAAGATGCTGATGAAATTACAATTGCATATGAAGCGGATCAATATTCAAAAGAGCTTGGAAAGGTAATGCTATCATCAAGAAAACTTATTAATAAAACAGCTGATGAAGTTCAAGTTGGTGATTTTGTTAGTGGAACTGCAACAGTGACTGGTATTGAAAATGGAGTGAAATCATACGATGCTGAATCTCTTTCTGTTCAAGATAAAGATGAATATAATAGATTACTTGAAAGTTATTTGAATGGAAAGACTAAGATTAATACTAGTATAGTTTATTATCAACCTGAAGAGAATGGTTATTCTGGAAGTGTGGTTTGTGCTTTGTATTATGGTGAAAATTCAAATGAGCCTGATGCTTATTTTAGTGCAGGTTATGACTTTTATGATAAGACTGAGAGTTACTTAGGTATGGGAACACATATAAGTAGTGATTATGGTATTCACCCTTATGAAATGGTTGATATTACTTTTACAGAACCAATTACTGATGTTAATAAGATTTTTGTCAAAATGTTTGAATACATTGCTGATTAATGTTTCAAAAATATAATTATATATTATTAGAAAAGATTAAAGAAAAAGTACATATGAAAATTTTTTCACATCTTGCTGTCGCATTCTTCGAATCTTGAAAATAAGGTTATCTTTTGGGAAAATTCCCTAGGATAACCTTATTTTCAAATCGGGGAGAATGCTTCAATCGAACTCGCTTCGCTCGTTTGGTCCCTGCGCGATGATTCAAAAATTTTATATGTACTTTTTCTTTTTTTCTTTTGCAATAGTTATATAAAAAAGAAAGTATTGCTGAAATACACTTAAAAAAGTTTATTTTAGTAATACTTTCTTTTTTTGAACAAATAAAAATTATCTGCTCAAACTATGGCAATGTTTTGCGTTACATTCCTTGCTCGCCAGGTAAAATATAATCAATAACTCCATAAATAAGAGCACCAATTATAGCTGACATCCATGAAATTGTATATCCAGCGACAAAAAATTGCGTTGCATATAAAATCACTACTGCCAAAACAAAGCCTACAAATCCTTTACCAAATGCCATTGCTTGTAACCCTGTAAATTTTACTATTAAATAATCCATAACTGTTAATACGATTGCTGCTAAGGCAAGAGACCAAAAATTATTTATTGTAAAACCAGGTGTGAAAAAGGCAGTTACTCCAAGTATTACAGCTGCAGCAATTAATCTACCTATAATCTGACCAACAACACCCATTGTAGAGGAAGTTTGCACATTTGAATTATTATTGTCCATTTTGAACCTCCTACAGTATTAAGCCTTTGGCTAGTAGTTCATCCAAATTTAAAATTAATTTGGCGAACGAACAAAAAGTATTACATCTAATATATGTAGTGAAAACTACACAAACTTAAATGTCCATTTTTGTTCTACATTTATTTTTGACAAAAAGATTTTTTTTATGCATAATAAAAAAATTTTGTGAAAAAATAAGAATATATTGGAAAAAAGTTGAGGTTTTGAATATGCTAGTTATTTTAATTAGAACGATTGTACTGTATACATTAGTTTTGTTGGTTATGAGGGGAATGGGAAAGCGAGAGATTGGTCAGCTTCAACCGTTTGAATTGGTTATTTCAATAATGATAGCTGATTTGGCTTCAATACCGATGTCTGATATTGGTGTTCCTATTTTTAATGGAATTATTCCTATACTTGGATTGCTTATTATGCATTTGATGATTTCTTTGGGCAATTTAAAAAGTATTAAGTTTAGACAAGCAATTTGTGGAAAACCTTCTATATTAATATTTAGAGGAAAAATTGATGAAGAGGTTTTAATAAAGGAAAGATATACTATTAATGAATTGCAGGAAAGGCTTAGAGGTAAAGATGTTTTTAATATTGGTGATGTTGAATATGCGATATTAGAAACGAGTGGTGAAATAAATGTTATTTTGAAACCAGAGAAGAGAAATCCTACTTTAGAAGATATGGAGCTTAGTGCTAAGTATGAAGGTATTACTTATGATTTAGTAATTGATGGTGTTATTCAATATGATAATTTAAATAAGCTTAATAAGGATTATACTTGGCTTGAAGAGGAAGTTAGTAAATTTGGATTTGAGCCTGAAGATGCTTTAATTGTTACGATTGATGGAAATAATAATATTTTTTGTCAACAAAAAGGAGGTAGGAGATGTCAAAAGAAATAGTTATTACTGTAATTATTTTAATTGGGATTATTGGACTTAATATTTGGGTTGGAAAATATGTGGATAGTAAATTGAATCATGTTTTAGATGAATTGAGTGAGTTACGACCTTTGCTTGAAGATGAAAAATATGGAGAGGCTAACGAGAAAATTGAGAAAATAGATGAGTATTGGCAGAAGTATGAAAATTTGTTGTCTTTTTTTATTGAGCATGATGAGCTTGAAAAAGTGATGACTGAGTATACTTCTTTGAAAACTTATTGTGAGCTAGAGCAGGAAGAAGCGTTTGAATCGTTAGATAAGATGGCATTTATTATAAAGCATATTGAAGAAAAAGATGATATGAAGTTGAAAAATATTTTCTAATAGTTAACTTAAAGTAGGATAAAAAGAGAATTTAAGAAATTTTTTCAATGAAATTTTATAAATGAAAACTATATGAGTTTTATTTTATACGAAGCTTTAATTTATAAAAAATATAAAATCTTTATTTAGCAATGAGTTTTGCAGAATGAAGAGTATATGAAAATTTTTTATAAAATATTAGTTGTAACAAAGAAATGGTTATTTTGCATATTATATAGTAAATAATAAAAAGGAATGATTATATGGAGAATATTATTTACTTAGATCATGCTGCTACTACAAAAGTTGATGATGTTGTTTTGAAAGAGATGTTACCATATTTAAGTTATAATTATGGTAACGCTTCTTCTTTATATAGTATAGGAAAAGTTAGCAAGTCTGCAGTTGAGAGGGCTCGTATGCAGGTTGCAAATGCAATTGGTTGCAATAGTGAAGAAATATATTTTACTAGTTGTGGGAGTGAAAGTGATAATTTAGCAATTAAGGGAATAGCAAAAGCAAATAAGAGATATGGAAAGCATATTATAACTAGTAGTATTGAGCATCCAGCTGTTTTGGAGACTTGTAAAACTTTAGAGCAGGAAGGTTTTGAGGTATCATATGTTCCTGTTTTGGAAAGTGGAATAATTGATATTAATGCTTTGAAAAAATTAATTAGAAAAGATACAATTTTAATTTCTATAATGACTGCTAATAATGAAGTAGGTACAATTCAGCCAATTGAAGAGATTGGTAAGATTGCTAGAATGAATAATATTATATTTCATACAGATAGTGTGCAGGCGATTGGAAATATTAAGATAGATGTTAGAAGAATGAATATAGATGCTCTTTCAATGTCAGGTCATAAATTTTATGCGCCTAAGGGTGTTGGTGCATTGTATGTTAGAAATGGTATAAAATTTTTAAGACAGCAAGATGGTGGACATCAGGAAAAAGAGAAGAGGGCTGGAACTGAGAATGTTGCTGGAATTGTTGGTTTGGGTAAAGCTATTGAAATTGCGAATTCTAATTTGGTTATGTATAATAAGCATCTTATTAAATTAAGAGATTTATATGCGAAATCTGTGTTGCAGTTATTTAGAAATGTTCATGTGAATGGCGATGTTAATAATAGGTTATCTGGTAATATGAATATTTCGTTTTTAGGGTACAAAGGTGCAGATATTGTTGAGAAACTTGATAAGAGAGGAATTTGTACTTCAAGCGGTTCTGCTTGTAGTGCTGGACTTCCAATGCCTTCGTCTGTTTTGATGAATATGACTCATAATGTTAGGATTGCAGAGAGTTCTCTTAGAGTTACTTTTGGGAAAGAAAATACTGCAGAGGATGTTGAGCAGTTGGTGTATGCACTTACAGATATTTTAGGAAAAAAGTAATGATAATTTGTTGAAAGTATTTGCAGTACGTTTTAAGAATTACGGTATGGTTGAAGTGTATTTAAGTAAAAAATAATGTTGTTATTTAGTTGAAAATATTAAAAATAGATTGGTATGATATTTAATCCAAATAAGATTATTGTTAGAATAAATTAATATAAATACAGGAGCAGGAGTTTTATAGGTGTTAATAAAAAAATAATAGCGGACTTTTTAAAGTCCGCTATATGATATATTTTAATTAATTTTCATCATTGTGCATTTGTTCTACAATTCTTTCAGCTTCGTCACGAGCTGTATTTTTTCTTTTTTTAGATTTCTTGTCATCTGACATTACATCTTTTATAGAACCTAAACTGCTAAGAGCAGATGTTGCTTCGAATGGAATGAATATTTTATTTGCATCACCTTTTGCAACTTCTTCAAGAGCTTCTAATGATTTTAATTGAACAAGTTTATCATCTGGGTTTGCTTCTTTAATTGCATCATAAACCATTTGAATTTCTTTTGCTTTTGCTGCAGCTACTTGTTTGATTGCATCAGCTTCACCAGTAGCTCTTCTGATTTTAGCTTCTCTGTCTGCTTCTGCATCTAAGATTGCAGCTTCTTTTCTACCTTCAGCAAGTGTGATTGCAGATTGTCTTTCACCTTCAGCTTGAAGAATTAAAGCTCTTTTATTTCTTTCTGCGTTCATTTGTTTTTCCATTGCATCTT
>USQZ01000037.1 GCA_900556975.1 uncultured Clostridium sp.
ATGACTCAAAATCATGCGGGAAACCATGTGGGTTCGAGTCCCACCATCGGTACCATTTCAAAAAGATGAAATTGCTGTATTCCTTTGAAACAAAGGAATACAGCAATTTTTGATTTTATTTTAAAAGTGATAAAAAGCGGTATAAATGGGCATATTTTGATATAAAAAACCCAAAAATTTCCCAAGTTTGTATTTATATATTATTTATAGAAAAATAAAAAAGCTTAACACTTGTCATCAAGTATTAAGCTTTTTTACACTTTTCATCTAAACATTAATGTTTAGGCATTGGCATACCGCCTCAAATATCTATATTCAATATAGCATGTTAGATAAAATAAGTCAACTTAAATATAAAAAATTTTATATTTATATAATTATTATATGCAAAATAAAAAATATTATTGATTATTTTTTATTTTTTGCATTTTATAATGTATAGGTTCAAATATCTGTTCAAATAATTTATTATAGATTTTGTTAAAGAATTGACTAGAGGTTTTACCTAATCGCGAAATAACTCTATTTTTATCAATATATTTTGCTTCATATAGCATTACAACAGTATTTTTTTGAAAACCATCATTAGGGGTTCCAATTTCAAATTCTGGATAAATATCACCATTTTTATTTTTTCTTGGAATACCGCTTGAGCAAGGAACTATGAATACTTTTGTGGCAGTTTCTTTTATAACAATAGCAGGATGAATATAGGCAAATTCACGGTCATAATTATTCCATCCTAAATCAACTAGAAGAATTTCACCTAAATTATATTTAGTAAAGTTATTCTGCCTAGAGGCTGATAAATGTTTTTCGTTTGATTCTATCCATAAGGCTATTTCATATGCTGATTGCTCTGTTAATTTAAATTCATAATTTTTTAAAGATGTGAAGAATTCTTTTTTTAATTTCTCATCCGTCGCGAATTTTATATTTTTAAATTTTGTATCGTTTCTTTTGATTAAATTTATAATATTCTTATTTATATTCATATAAGTTACCATCCTTTATCTTCCAAAATTATACAATAGGTTCACGCAAAAGTCAATGCTAGCAAAACAAAAGTTTGCGAAAAATGCGTGTATAATTATTAGAAAATATTATAGTGATTAAATATAAAAAATTTGCATATGTGAATATAGCTTTGATCAATGTGCCAAATTTACTGAGATACATATATTTGAGAAACGTACAAATCTTTTTACAGTAATTTTTGGAATAATTGTTTTTATACAGATTTTATGGTATAAATAATGAGAATAAATTATAATAAAAAACATAGAAAGGTTTTAAAATGATTGATTTTAGAAAAGCACAAGAGAGTTTCGAAGAATACTTAAAAGACTATGATTTAGAAAATGGAAGTATTAAATTAAAAATAAGACATACATACGAAGTAGTTAAAAAAAGTGAGTATATAGCAACAGGGTTAAAACTAGATAAAGAAAATATTGAACTTGCAAAAGTAATAGCATTGTTACACGATATAGGAAGATTTGAGCAAATAAAAGACTTTAAAGACTTCAATGATAAACAAATAGAACACGCAGAGTTTGGCGTAAAAGTATTATTTGGAGAAAATTTAATAACGAAATTTATAGAAGATAGAAAATATGATAACATAATTAATAAAGCAATATATAATCATAATAAATTTAAAATAGAAGATAACCTAAGCAATATTGAGTTACTTCATTGTAAAATAATAAGAGATGCAGATAAGCTTGATAACTTTAGAGTTAAACAATATGATAAACTAGAAGATATGTTTCCAAAAATATATAATAAGGAAACCATAAATTATGAAAAAATAAGTGAAAAAGTATATGAAGATTTTATGAAACAAAAATGCATCAAATTAGAAGATAGAAAAACAATAATTGATTATTGGGTTTGCGTAATAGCTTTTATATTTGATTTGAATTTTGATATATCTTTAAATTATGTGAAAGAAAATAATTATATTGATATTCTTGTAGATAGAATTGATTATAAAAATGAAGATACAAAACAGAAGATGGAAGATATACGAAGATGCGCAAAAGAGTATATAGAAAATAAAAATTAAATATATTCAAAAAAATTTTATATATGTTATACTGAAAATTAAGGAAAAAAAGAGGGAGAATTAAGATGAACAAAATAGTCAATTTTATTAAATGTCACAAACTAGCTAGTATAGCTATAATATGCGTATTAGCAGCATTAGTAGTACTATGTATATTACTAAATCAAAACAAAAAAACTAATACACCAACTCGGAATCGGACAAGTTTCTCAAAAGGAAAACGAGACAGCTCCAATGAAGGAAAACATTATTTTAAACTTAGACGCTAAGGGGCTAGAAGTTGGAACAAACTTTGCAATATTTGAAAGCATAACAAAACTTAGTGATGATTCAAATACAGACCAATCTAAAACTGATGCCGAAAAAAATACAACAGATTCAAATAACGATACAGATGTAGCAGATAATGCTACTGAAAATGAAAAAAACGTTGAAAAAACATTCATAATTATATCTTTGGAAGATCCATCATTCGAAGAAACAGTATCAAATATAGAAGATTATGAAACAGGTACATTATCAGAAAATGGCTTTGAAGTAACTACATCTAACCAAGATTTAATTGTATTATCAAAATTAGATGCAGAGAACTTGCAAAATTCTATAACAGTAATAAATAGCAATTACCAAGCAGACAACAGTTGGGATACTACAAATGATGCTGTTGATACAAAAGTTGATTTAAGTAAAGAAAAAAATAATTCAAACGGACCAAAATATTATATAAAAGTTTCTTACACATCAAACGTTGTTGCAATATATACTAAAGATGACTCTGGTGAGTATAACAATTTAGTAAAAACAATGGTATGTTCAACAGGAACAGCAACACCAAGAGGCGGAGTTTATAAATTAAATACAAAATATAGATGGTTGCCTTTATTCGGAAATGTTTATGGACAATATTGTTCAAGAATAACTGGTTATATCTTATTCCATTCAGTACCTTACTTAAGAAATCGTGAACCGGATTCACTTGAATATTGGGAATATGATAAATTAGGAACAGCTGCATCAGCAGGTTGTGTAAGACTTACAGTTGCAGATGCAAAATGGATTTATGATAATTGTGCAAGCGGTTGCTACGTAGAATTCTGCACAACATTAAATGTATCAAAACCATCTGCAGCAAAAATTTCTTCAAATGAAGCCTGCAGAAACTATGATCCAACTGATCCAGTAGCAAATAATCCTTGGAGAAATTATGTAGAACCAACACCATCTGTAGAACCTTCAACACCAACTGAAAGCCCAAAAGCGGATCCAACACCAGAGCCAAAACCAGATGAGACACCAAATCCAGATTCAACTGATAAGCCAGATTCAGAAGATCCAGATTCTAAAAAAGACCAAGGTCAAGATAAAGATCCAGAAAATAAAACAGATCAAAATCCAGATAAAGAACCTACGAAAGACAATACTACAAATACAGTAAATGAAACATCAGAGCAAGAATAAATTAATACATAACAAAAGCCTATAGTATATGAATTATGATACTCTAGGCTTTTAAAATTAAAAGAAATAAAGGCAGTAATAAAATGATATTCCAAAAGTTATATCAAGCGGAAATATTGTTATTTCAAGAATAAATTAAATTATGCTACTATAATATATGTAATAGTTATTAAAAAACAGATACTAATCATTATTAGGAGGTAAATTAAAATGAGAAAGCGGATGAATACTTATTTAGCAATTGCCATAACAACATATTGCAATTATAAATGTTTTTATTGCAAGGAAGGCGGAGAGAGTATTTCAAAAGAAAAAGAAACCATATCTTTGCAAAATATAAAAAGAATCATTGATAACGCATATGATGAGGGAATAAGAAACTTCAGAATAACAGGCGGTGAACCAACAGGAGTAAGTTACTTTGGTGAGCTGGTACAGTACATTATGAGCTTCGACAATACTAAAGTAAGAATTAACACCAATGGCTACAAACTATTGGAACACGTACACATACTAGAAAAATATAAGCAACGGATTGATATCGTTTTCAGTGTTGATAGTCTATCCGAAACCTTAAATGGAGTTCACTTCCCAAAACACCTTTCTGAAGATGTTATAAAGATAACAAAAGTACTTAAAGAAAAAGAGATTCCTGTAAGATACAACGTAGTCGTAACTTCATTAAATAAATGTGAAGTCGAGAAGCTAGTATTAAAAGCAATAGATGAACTACAGGTAAACGTCAAGTTGCTTGACTTGAATAAATTTTCTGAATATCTAGGATGTGCAGGAAAGGTACAAGGTGAAGAAGCAATTGCGTTATGGAATAAACTGTTTGTGCCAATGAAAAAATTTTATGATTTTCTAGAGAAAATCTCAAATGATTCAG
The DNA here is from genome assembly GCA_900556975.1 of uncultured Clostridium sp. Classification (GTDB taxonomy): domain Bacteria; phylum Bacillota; class Clostridia; order TANB77; family CAG-508; genus UMGS1994. The sequence continues at coordinate 4,419 of USQZ01000037.1, forward strand.
ATGCCGAATGGACAACAGGATTCATAGGTAAAGGAAATGGGATTCCAATGAGCTCTTTTTCAAGAGGACAAAATTGGATTCAAGTAAAAGATTCAACACGAGAAGCAAAATATTGTCAATTCTGCAAAAATAGTTGCAAATGGTATGAACAGAGAAGTTGCCAAGAAGGAGTATTTAGTCTGTTTTTGTCATCGAACTTAACCTTGCATTTATCTGGATGCAAAAACAAATCTATTCATTTTGACTTAAACGGATGTGATGATGAACAAATGAAAAAAGCATTCAATAAATTATTAGATATCATGGAGAATTAAAGTTTCCATCAAGAGTAATTTGATATAGCAGATAATTAAAATTATTATCAAGAGCAATTTAATAAAATACTAGATATCATGAAGTATTAAACTATAATGAATTGCAAAGAAAATTTTATAATTATTAATGCAAAAAATAAATGGATTTATTGATAATAAAAAAATGAAAGCATGGAATATGTTGAATATTTCATGCTTTTGTGATATAAAGGCATAGGAGTGAGAAATATGATAGACTTTGAATTATATAGAATATTTGTTGCGGTTGCAGATGAAGAAAACATAACAAGAGCAAGTGAAAAACTAAATATTTCACAACCTGCAATTACAAAACAAATTAAAAATCTAGAAAATCAATTATCAATAAAAGTATTTGAACGCAAAAGTAAGGGAGTAGCCTTAACAAACGAAGGCAAGAAAATATATGAAAAATTAAAAAATCCTATAGAAGAACTTAACAAAATAGATGCTCAAATAGGAAAAGAAAAAATTATTAATATAGGAACTCATAACCATATGGGAGGACTAATTTTTGGACAAGCAATAAACCAATACACATTAAAATATCCAAATGTTAATTTGAACTTAGTATGTGAAAAAATGGATGAGTTATTAAGGAAATTAAAAAACAAAGAAATTGATATAGTTTTTGCAAAAAAATATGATAACGAAGAAGTACCAAAAGGCCTAAAATTTATTAAGATTGGAAACATGCATGAAACATTTATTGTGAATAAACAATCAGAAATGGCAGGTCAAACCTTAACATTTGATAACCTAAAAGGAAAAATGATTTATATTCCAAGAGAATATGAACAAACAACTAAAAGAATCAAAGAACTAACCCAAAACTCAGATATAGATTTAAAATTAAGCAACTACAGATCCATAGTTCGTTTAGTAAATGAAGGAATGGTTATAGGAGTTGTAACCGCGGAATACCTATACGACTGGGAATGGAAAGAATTCAATTTAGTAGAAGTTAAAAATAATATAGGACTTGGAGAATGTGAATTTGGAATTTATTTAAATTCTAATAAATTCAGAGAATTAGATTTATTAATAGATATTATAAAAAAGAATTTTAATAAATAAAATACAAAAGCTTTTGCAATAGCAAGAGCTTTATTTTTTCGAAAAATGATTGAAAAAAATAATTGTTATCTATATAATAAGAGCAATAAGGAAGAAAGGGATTAATCAATTTTCTATATAATTGATTATACGAGAAGTTATGGAAAATACACAAAAGATGGCCTATGCAGAGGTAGGAAGAATTTTAGATATATTGGGAGATAACTATAAGAAAAAAGTTCCTTCAAAAATTAGAGAACTTTTTTACAAAGAAGATAACCCACAAGTAGATATAAATTTAAGTAATATAAATGATAAAAAAATTAGTAGAAAAGCACTAATCATTTTAAGTGTTTTAAACTTAAAATATTGGGAAGATAATCCTCAAAAAAAGCAGAGATTAAAAATAGCATATTTAGAAAATGAAGTGAAATATAGAGAAAAATTCAAAGAAAACAGCTGGCTAAACGAGAAAAAAGAAGAAGCAAAAACAGCTACAGTACCAACAACAGAACTAATTGTGAGGAAAGAAACTTTAGGAGAAAAAATTAGAAAATTCTTTAAGAATTTATTTAAGAGAAAGTGAGATAGTTGAGGGAAGAATATGGAATTTGAGAGCATGTTTGCGCAATGCAAATTTTCAATTGATGAATTAAATGCCTTTAGAGATAGCAAAGGTTTTATAGATTTATCTAAAGCTGGTATAAGATTTACACCAAATTCAAGAGAGATTATTGGAAATCCAAATAGAGTAAAGAACTGGGTAAATTTCAATGGACAAAAAGCTTTAGTAAAAGGAGAAGCTATTTTAGAGAGTGAAAGAAACTATGGAATATATGGAGAATTAATAGCTGAAGAAGTAGCTAAAAAACTTGGGCTAGAAACAGCTCATTATGATTTAATAAAATCAGTTGACGAAAACGGAAAAACTTTTTTAGGAGTTTTATCAGAATCAATGGTAGACATTAATAAAGGAGAACGACTAGAAAGTTTACGTAGTATTATAGGTGATGAACCAGTTGAAAGTGGCCAATTTATAGACATGACAAGCTTAGATTATACATTAAATAAATTGCAACAAGTTTTGTCTTTAGATGGAGTTAGTCAAGAACAAATAGATCAAGTTTTATTAGATTACAAAAAAAGACTTACATTATCAATTGCCACATTAGATACAGATAAACACGTTGAAAACATAGCTTTTATAAGAAAAAAGGTTGATGGACAAGAAACAATAAAGTTAAGCCCTAACTTTGATAGTGAAGCATCATTTTTACTAGATACAGATATAAGCACTGTTAAAAAATTGCTAGACGATTATGAAGCATTAAAACAAAGTGCAAATGTAGCTGATCCGCGAATAGGCACTTTGGTAAGCCGAGATGAAGGCGGTCTTGATTCTGTTTGGATGGATACACTTGAAATGTTATGCGAAGATGATGAAATTTATGATTTTTATGCAGAGCAGTTAGAAGAGCCATTAGATATGGACGAAATTTTCGAAAGTGTAGAAAAAAGAATTCATGCAAAAATTCCTGAGGAAGCAAAGCTACTAGCGAAATATACATATAAAACCAGAAATGAAGATATGCAAAAAGTAATGAGTGGTGAAATATTAGATCAAGAAGAGCAAGAACAGTCAGACATTGATTTCTTATTACAAAGTTTGATTGGCAGAGGGCTTAATGAGCAAATAAGAACCCAAGAGCAACTAGACATGGGAAATAGTATGGAAAGAGACATTTTTAAAATGCTGAACTTGGATAAAGAACAAGGATTAGATAAGTAAAATTTGAACAAAAAAAATAAATATGTTATAATGTTACTAGATATGCAAAAATATCAGTAACACAAAGGAGGGAGCAAAAATGAAATATATAGTTTTTTACGGTCAAACAGAGATTGGTGTATTAGAGATAAATTCCAAAGGAATGCATCGATATACACCAAATATGGAAGGCGTGGAAGAAGTAAAAGATAAAATTTCATTAAGTAACGAGTTACAGATAAAATCAGAATGGAGAGATCCGATACCATTTTTTAAGGAAAGACTGGATAACGCATCTGGCTTTCAAAGCGATGTTATCGCATATCATACGGATCGATTCGTTATGAAACGAATCTAGTAACTTACCCTTTGCGGAGAGACTGCCTTACTGGTGGTCTCTTTTTTATATGAGGAAAGTTCTTCAAACTTCCTATTATATAAAATTAACATGCACAGAAATTTGCAAAGCAAATTACGCTTGTAAACAAAGACGCGGACTTAAAAATATAATAATACAAATGTTATAAATAGTTCACTTTTGCTTTCCACACATTTGCTCAACCTCTTGTACTTGAATTATGTTAACAATTGTGATAATATTATAATTATGAAACATTAAATAGATTTTACCACTTGGTGAGAGGAAAACTCTTACTTTCTACAGTACATTTTGACAAGTAAACTTTATGAATAAGAAAGGGAGGTATAATTATGTTGATACCTATAGTATAGTCACTTTATAACAATGATGATTTTGAAGAATAGGAGGCATAATTATGTTAAAAGAGCTTATTGTTTGGATCATATCATTTATTGTAAGTACGGTGTTTTCAAAATATACAGGTGCAGAACAAGGACAACTTTTTATCTGTATGTACGTTGGATCAGAAGTATTTTTTATGGTAGTAGGATGTGTAATACTGGTAGCATTGAATGCAAAAAAATCGATTCCGGTAAAGGAAATGATTGCATACTTTGCAGAGCTGGCAATTACAATGGCTGTAACATGGGAATTATCTAAAATATTTAACGTGAATTTCTATGTTGCATACCAGCTGATTTCAATTGGTCAGATACTGTATCCAGGATTTATAAGCGCAGAGGATACCATGAATTATTAATAAGCAAAAGAGGGACCCCAGTTGGAGTCCTGTTAATATTTTATAAATCTAGTGAATAAATTTTTTGGTAAATGAACCAATTTAGTAAAAAATTAAGATTTTCTCTTAGAAATTTTAATATAAATTATTACAAAATTTAGATTAATAAAAAAGCATTGACAAAAAAAGACTAAAGCAATTATAATAGAACATGTTTGATAAAATTTGAAGGAGAAAAGTTATGAATAAGGAGGATTTTAGCGAAGAAGCAGACAAACTACAAGAGATAATAGCAAAATTCAATGAAGTAATGGAATATTATAACTTGAGACTTGATGCAATACCTAAAATATACAAAGATAACCCTTTAATGATAGCAAACTTTATAGAATTATATTCCATAAAAATATCTTTAATGAAAAGAACGATTAAGAAGCCATATTTTGCAAGAATAGACTTTGCAAGAGATGGCGAAAAAAATGTCGAAAAGCTGTACATTGGAAAAGTAGGAGTAATGGACGAAGATAATAACAACATTACAATAGATTGGAGAGCACCAATTTCTTCAATGTACTATGATAGCAATCTCGGAAAGACCTCATACGAAGCGCCAGAAGGAACATGTACAGGAGAAATGCTAGTTAAAAGGCAGTATGAGATAGAAAACGGAAAACTACAAAGCTATCAAGATGTAGATACAGTTTCAAATGATGATTTACTAAAACCGTATCTAGAAGCAAGTGTAGATAATAGATTGCGAAATATAGTATCTACAATCCAAGTAGAACAAAATGCAATTATAAGAGAGCCAATAGCGAAAAATGTAATAGTGCAAGGAGTTGCAGGAAGCGGAAAAACAACAGTTGCATTACATAGAATTGCATATTTAGTTTATAATAATCGTGAAAAGATTAATCCAGAACAATATTTGGTTATAGGACCAAATAAATTTTTTGTAAATTATATTTCTAGTGTATTACCAGACTTAGATGTCGATAATGTCAATCAATTAACTTATTTAGAATTATGTCAAAAATCAATAAACGAAAAAATCCAATTAATAAACGAAGAAGAAAAATTAATAAAATCAATAACAGATATGGAAAGCCTTGAATACGAAAGATTTAAAGTATCAATGCGTTTTAAAGAAGCTTTAGACAAATATGTAGAGCAAATAGACAAAAGCATAGTTCCAGATGAAGAACTTGTTATAAAAGGTTATAGAATTCTACCTCAAGAAATAATTCAAAAAATATATAATTCAATTGGAAACAATATAATTTACAACAGCATAGAAAAGAAAATAGAACGAGTAAAATTATTATTAGACAAATACATAGAAAAAAATAACGTTAAGTTAGAAAGAATAATTAAAAGACAATATCGCGAAAAAATAGAAGAATTAGCAGAAGAGGAAAAAAGAGAAGAAATATTAAAATTAGAATATGTTGAAAAAGAACTTAAAACGAATTTTAGATCTAGCATAAGAAAATATTTTAGTTTTAAAACTAAAGAAATATTAAATTTGTATTATAACTTTTTATGTAATATCACAAAATATGTAGAGATTGAAAAAATAAATGACTGGGAGAATAAATTAAAAAACAATATAGCAAACATAAAAAAGAAAAAAGTAGAATTTGAAGATTTGAGTGCTTTGATATATTTAAAGGTAAAAATAGTTGGAACAGAGGAATACGACAACTATAGACAAATAGCAATAGACGAAGCACAAGACTATGGAGAATTCAGCTTTTATGCTTTAAGAACGTTGTTCAGAAGAGCTACATTTAGCATATTTGGAGATTTAGCTCAGTCAATATATCAATATAGAGGAATAAAAAATTGGAATGAAGTTCTTAATACAACATTTGAAGGCAATTGCGAATTGAAGTATCTTTTAAAAAGCTATAGAACAACCACAGAAATTATGAATTCCGCAAACAATATAACAAAACATATTAATTTAGAAATTGCAAAGCCAGTAATAAGACATGGCGAAAATGTAGAATATATAAGATATGAAAAAAATCAAATAGATTTAATAGAGAAAATTATTAAAGAATACATGAAAAAGGCATATGTTTCAATTGCGATAATATGTAAAAATGATGAAGAAGCTAAAAAGATATATAAAAAATTAAAAGATAGAAATATAACAGCTACTAATATTGTTGATAATGAAAACAAATATGATGGCGGAATATGTGTTATAACGAGTTATTTAGCCAAAGGACTAGAATTTGATGGAGTAATTATTACAGATGCATCTGAAGAAAAATACAGTTCAGAAAAGGCAATAGACATGAAATTATTATATGTTGCAATGACAAGACCTTTACATGAATTAAAAGTATTATATCAAAAAGACATAACTAAACCTCTAAAGAAAGAAGCAGAAAAGTAAAAAGTTGAAAATTATGTAAATATGTAGTATAATAAAAGTGTAGCAAAATTGAAAAATCCTTTATGCGACTAGTAATTTAAATAGAAGCAAAAAGGAACAGACAGCATGGAGGTAAAAAAATATGACACAACAGGAAAACGAACTCATTAGCAGAACACCACGGCTTTACTTTGACACAAGAGTAGGTATTGAGATGACGATTGAAAAAGAGCAGTATCCATTGCAGAGAATTTCTAAATTGAGAAAACTGTACAAGGAGTTGCATCCAGAAGAAAAACTCTCAGAGTTTATAGTTGTAGGACAGTTGTTATTACCTCGTGATGGAGAAGTTTATAAGATTATGGGAGTTATTCCCAATTCTGATAATATCCCTAAAGTGGTAATTGCAGAAGACTTCCTTAGAATTACAGGAATTCAATCTTATCAAACCTACAGATTGTAAAAAGTTGTTATAGTCATATGTTACAAACGGAAAGGGCTAGGTTTCTAGCCCTTTTTCCCATTTAATTTAAAATAATTTTAAGCAAAATTTAAAAAAATTCTCATACAATATATAAAATAGTCTTTATAATAAAAATGTTATAAATATCTGAATTTATTTTTGAGAATAATATGAAGAGAATAAAAAAAGATATTTACAACTGTTTACAGAAAAGATATAATAAAATATGTAAATTTTGAAAGGGGATAATTATGCAAAAAGTATACATCGTGCTTACTCATACAGGAACACTATTATCAAATTTAATTAAATTGTATACGAAAAATGACTATTCACATGTTTCATTAGCATTTGATCAAGAATTAAATGAAATGTATTCGTTTGGAAGATTATATACATATAACGCATTTATAGGTGGATTTGTAAGAGAATATTTAAATAAGGGGACGTTTAAGAGATTTAAAAAAACTGTAACATCAGTGTATGAATTAGAAATAACAGATGAACAATATTATAGTATGAAAAGCTTTGTTTTATCAATGTATAAAAGGAGAAAAGAATATAAATTTAATTTTATAGGAGTTTTCTGTGTAATGTTTAATAAAAGAATAAAAAGAAAAAGAGCATTATATTGTGCCGAATTTGTTAAATACGCATTAAACTCAGGAAATTTAAATGTTAATTATTTACCAGAAATAATTAAACCAGAAGATTTCAAAAAATTAAAAAATGCCAAATTAATTTATAAAGGAAGATTAAGAGAATATAATAACAGAATAAGAGCACTTGAACCACCAAAGAAAAATATTCCAGCAACAATTATTACAACAAAAGCAGCTGTGTAAGATTAAAAAAACTCTATTTGGATATAATATTATTATATCGCAAAAAGGAGGTTCAAAAATGGATAATAATCAAAAAATAAAATGTACAGTATGTAGTTGTAAATATAATGGAATAGAGGATTGTAATTGCAAACTTGAACAAATAACGATAAAACCATATCCAGAGGACAATTCAAGAAATCCAGATGAAACAATATGCTCAAATTATAAATGTGCACATAAATAAAGTAACTCTATTAATAAGAAGTTTTAAAAATAAAAAAGGATTGATTTTTTTCAATCCTTTTATTTTTTCTTAGTTTCATTAATATTTTCTTTACGTCTATCTTCTTTTCTGCGATCATTTTTTACTTCAACTTTGTTCTTTCTTCTATCTTTTTTTCTTCTTTCATCGAATAAGTCTCCATCATGGTTCATTACTATCATTTAAAATCACCCCTCATTTGTATTCATAAATCATTCAAAAAGAGTATAACATAAGAAATTTAAAATAGCAACTTGACAGAAATAAATATAAGAAATAAAATGAATCCAGAAAATATAATTAAGGAGGAATAATTATGCCATTAGTAACGACAACAGAAATGTTTGAAAAATCAATGAAAGGGCACTATGCAATAGGTGCATTTAATATTAATAATATGGAGTTTATCCAAGCAATAACAGAAGCAGCTAATGAAGCAAAATCACCTGTAATATTACAAGTATCTTCAAGCGCTATAAAATATGCAGGATTAAAATATTTATTAAAAATGGTTGAAGCTGCAGTAGAGGAGACAGATATTCCAATCGCACTTCATTTAGACCATGGACCAGATTTTGAAACATGCAAAATGTGTATTGATGCTGGATTTACATCAGTAATGATAGATGGTTCAAAATATGATTTCGAAGAAAATGTTGCTTTAACAAAAAAAGTTGTAGACTATGCTCATTCAAAAGGAGTAGTTGTTGAGGCTGAATTAGGAAAATTAGCTGGAATCGAAGATGATGTAAATGTTGCAGAAAATGATGCAATGTATACAGATCCAGATCAAGCTGAAGAATTCGTAAGAAGAACTGGATGCGATTCATTAGCAATCGCTATCGGAACAAGCCATGGTGCTTACAAATTCAAAGGAGAAGCTAGATTGAGATTTGATATATTAGCAAAAGTTAAAGAAAAGTTACCAAATACTCCAATCGTATTACATGGCGCTTCATCAGTTATACCAAGACTTGTAGAAATGTGTAATGAAAATGGTGGAAACATTCCAGGTGCAAAAGGATGCCCAAATGAAATGTTAAAACAAGCTGGAGAAAACGGAGTTTCAAAAATAAATGTTGATACTGATTTACGTTTAGCAATGACTGCACAAGTTAGAAGAGTATTTAATGAAGATCCTTCTATATTTGATCCTAGAAAATATTTAGGTGCTGCAAGAGCTGAAATAAAAGAAACAGTTTCTGACAAAATTAACAATGTATTCTGTTCAGCTAACAAAGCTTAATATAATAAGAATAGTAAGAAAGAGTGATTTGTATCACTCTTTTTTCTATTTAGATTGTTTAATACAGTTATATTATAAATTTTTAAATACCTTACTGTCGCAATCTTGATGAGCCTCTGTTCTAACGAACAACGGCTCTTTCTAAAGAATAGATTGCTTCAATCGCAGTCACGAAGCAAAGCTTCGTTCCTTTGCTCGCTGCGCGGTATTTCAAAATTTATAGTATGACTGTATTTTACTTTCAAGTGAAGAGATAAAAAAGAGTGATATATATCACTCTAAATCATATGCCTTTGAATATAAAGATTGTCATCTTTACGTTTTAAATCCTCACGTTTGTCAAATAACTTTTTACCCTTACCAATTCCAATTTGAATCTTAACCTTAGAACCTTTGAAATAAGCAGAAATAGGAACAAGAGAAACACCTTGTTGTTGAATCTGGCCAAAAAGCTTATTAATCTCATGTTTATGAAGCAAAAGTTTTCTAGTTCTAAGCGGATCCTTATTATATATATTACCAAATTCATAAGGACTAATATGTATGCCATAAACAAAAGCCTCGCCATTTTTAATAATAGCATAAGAGTCCTTTAAATTAATTTTACCATTACGAATAGATTTTATTTCTGTACCAGAAAGCTCTATACCAGCTTCAATAGTATCTTTTATTTCATAATTGTGATATGCATTTGGATTTTTTGCAATCAATTTTGTTTCCATACTAATAAATCCTTTCTAGAAATATAAATTATTATACCACAATAAAAAAGTGCTAACAATAAAAAGTTTAGTGAAAGTATTTGTGGATGATACGGGATATTGAAAAAACGATATTTTTAACATTTGTACTTTTAAGTCTACATATTTATTTGTAAGCAAAATTGAAAAGCAATTTTTTACATTGCTATTTAATAGAAAGTACAATGAAATTTCTAATTATGTAAAAGAAAAGTAGCGCTTAGCGTTCTTCTAAAAAGTAAAAACAATTAGGAAGAACACAAAACGCTACTATAAATATTAATGTCTAGAACTATTATTTGATTGAGCAGCATAATACCAAACAAGTCCAATGATAAGAACTGCAACAACTGCAAGCATAATCCACATCCACATAGTAGCATTATTAGTTGCTGTAGCTGTAACATCTTCGGAAGTTGTTCTAGTAGTATTGTAATCACCAGTTAAATTTTCTGAAGTTGAATTTTCTGTATTATTCATTCCATTCATCATACCATTTTTCATGTCATTAGTTGCATTTTCAGCACCACTAGTAATATTTTGAGCACCTTCTTTAGCTTTTTGGGCAGAATCTTTTATAGTTTCACCTGCATCCATAGCTCCATCTTTCATAGTATTTCCAACGTCTTCAGCTGTATTTTTTATATCATTTCCCATGTTTTTCATTTCCTCAGCTGCATAAGTAAAAGAGAAAAATGACAAAATAAAAAGAAGAACAATTGAAAAAAGCATAATTTTATTTTTATTTTTCATAGTATACCTCCATAAATTTTCAGAATTTATTTTTAGTATTAGCAAATAAAATAAAATTATGCAAAATAAATCAAAATATATAAATAATAAGAAAGCTAGAGAACAGAGTTATCACATAAAAAAACAGACATATAAAATGTCTGTAATATATTTTAAAAATTATCTTTTCATTCTAATTAAAATTGCTATAGATAAGAAAATTAATAAAATTCCAATTGCAATCATAACAAAAGCTAAAGCATTTGAAATACCTAAATCTGTATTATCAACACCAGAAGTTGTAGTTGAATTAGTAGATGTAGTTGTTGATTTTGCATTTGTTGAAGTTTGATTAGTTACTCTGTTTCCAGAAGTAGTATTTCTTGATGAAGAATTTTCGGTTACATTTTCCTCATCTGTAGAATTATCAACTTCATTTGAAACATCATTTTCTGTATCATTAGAAGTATCATTTCTTGAAGAATTATTTGTAGATGAATTAGATGTAGAGTTGTCAGATTCATCTTCAATAACTGATGTGTTTGTTGCAGCAAAAACTATATTTCCAACAATTAAAGTTAGTGCAATAAATAAAACTATTATTTTTTTCAAATTAGACATAATAATATCAATCCTTTCAAAATTAATATATATAATCATACACAAAAATAATAAAAAAGTCTAGTGTTTATTTTTGTCCATCAAAAATTAAAGTGATAATGTAATTACATAAATCTTCCTCTGAAATTTTACTATTTGTTTTTAGCCACCACATAATAATTGCAGTTACTGCGCCTGAGTAAAATTCAGCCATAATTTTTGGTGGAACGTCAAAGTGTTTTCCAGCTTGACTATCTTTTTCAATTAAATCGGTAATGTATTTAATTACTGAATTATGAAAAACAGCAATAATACCAGCAGTGTAGTTATTATTAAGCATATTTCTATAAAATAATTTATTTTCGCCCAAATATTTTATCAAATGATTAATTAAATCAGAATAAAATTCTTTTGTATTTGAATAATTTTTAGGTTCGAAATTTTTGGTTAATTCACTTTCCAAATCATTTACACAATAATCAAGTAACTCATACTTATCTGAAAAATGACTGTAAAATGTAGTACGGTGAACCATAGCCAAGTTACAAATATCATTAACTTTTATAGTATCAAAAGATTGCTTACTAAGAAGCTCCAAAAGAGCATTTTTTAAAAGAAGATAAGTTCTAGTAGTACGTAAATCTCCCATAATATAAACCTCCAATGCATATATATTTAAAGAAAGTATAAAGAGCTTTCTTACATAAAACATAATATAACTTTTTTCTACAAAAGTAAAGAAAAACTACAAATGTATATACAAAACAAAAGGAAATGTAGGATAACTTAAAAATGAAGAGAAAATGTCGTTGAAGATTTAGGAAAAATTTCTATAATAAGGAATGGATGAGAAAATATTCATAGGAAGTTCATATAACTTTTCTATAATATAACAAAGGAAAGGAGATTTTCATATGTCAAAAGTAGCAGAGTTTGTATGTAAACACAAAAAGCTAATATTAATAATAACACTACTATTATTAATACCATCAATCATAGGAATGAAAGCCACCAGAATAAATTATGACATATTAGTATATTTACCAGAAGATATCGAAACAATTCAAGGTGAAAATATACTATCAGACGAATTTAATATGGGAGGCTTTTCAATTATTGTATTAGACGACATGAAAAGCAAAGACATAGACAAATTAACAAAAGAAATAAAGAAATTAGATA
>USQZ01000038.1 GCA_900556975.1 uncultured Clostridium sp.
TAAAAGTTTTTTTGAAGTTTTTTGAACTTCATTTTATGTCGTTTGCTGTCGAACTGTTCTGTATTTTATCACCATTTTTTTAAGTTGTCAACAAGTTTTTTTAAGTTTTTTAAAAAACTTGTTTCAGCTTAATTTTTAGTGATAAAATGTGCTGTGCTAAGCTCGTTTCACTTGGCACGTTTAGTATTCTAACACCATTTAGCCATTTCGTCAACACCTTTTTTAATTTTTTTCAAAAAACTTTTAAAAAAGCATAATAACTATAGATATTCTCTATAATTATTATGCTCTTATACTTTATTTTTTCTTTTTTCTTGTTGTTGTTTTTCTCTTTTGGGTTGTAGTTGTTGTTTTAGCTTTAGTTTTTCTTTTTACTTCTTTTTCCAATTCCTCATCTGATTCCTGCGATTTTTCTCCCGGTTTCGTCCATGAAATATAATCACATGACTTTGGATTATTCTCACATATATAATATTTTCTCTTTCTTTTGGTTTTTCTAATTTGAACTTTAGCACCGCATTTTGGGCATGGTTCTTCGATTTCTTCAACGATAGGTTTAGCATTTCTGCATTCTGGATATCCTGGGCAAGCTAAAAACTTTCCGTATTTACCCATTTTTATAACCATGTTTCTACCGCATTTTTCACATTTTACATCTGAAACTTCATATTCTAGTTTTACATGTTCTAATTCTTTTTCAACTTTTTCAATCACTATTGCAAATGGTCCGTAGAATTCTCTTATAGTGTCCTTCCATTGTTTTTTACCTTCTGCAATTTCATCGAATTGTTTTTCCATCTCAGCTGTAAACTCTACATTTATTACATCTTTAAAGTTTTCTACTAATAATTTGTTTACTATTTTTCCAAGTTCAGTTGGAGCTAATTGTTTTTGAATCTTTTCAATATAATTTCTTGCAAGTATTGTTGTTATTATTGGAGCATAAGTACTTGGTCGTCCAATTCCTTTCTCCTCTAATGTTTTAACCAAGCTTGCTTCTGTATATCTTGGTGGTGGTTCAGAAAAACTTTGCTTTGCATCTATATCTTCTTTCTTTAATTCATCTTGTTTATTTAAATATGGTATATTTGCAATTCCTAGTTCTTCTGATTTTTTCTCATCATCAGTATCTTCAACATATAAAGTCATAAAACCTTTGAACTTTATTGATTGTCCACTTGTTCTAAAGTTATATTCATTTGCATTTATATCAACAGTTATTGTGTCATATACTGCTGATGCCATTTGGCTTGCTATGAATCTGTTATATATTAATTTGTACAATTTGTATTGATCTGATGTTAAGTACTCTTTTATTTTTTCTGGAGACAATTCTAAATATGTTGGTCTAATTGCTTCATGTGCATCTTGTGAATCGTTTTTTACTTTATAATATCTGTTTTCGTAGTACTCTGGTCCGAAGTTTTTTTCAACAACTTCTTTAGCCATTTTTCTTGCTTCTTCAGAAATTCTTGTTGAATCTGTTCTCATGTATGTTATTAAACCTGCTGTTCCTTTTTCAGGTATCTTTACACCTTCATATAATCCTTGTGCTACTGACATAGTCTTTTTAATTGCAAATCCTAATTTCCTTGATGCCTCTTGTTGCATTGTACTTGTTGTAAATGGCGGTGCAGGATTTCTTTTCTTTTCTCCTACAGTAACATCTTCAACAATGAATTTTGCTTTATCTAACTTTTCTAATATTTCATCTACTTCTTTTTTAGAATGTAGTTCTATTTTTTCTTTATTTTTTCCTATTAGTTTTGATTCAAATTCTTTTTTAGTTTTTTCTTCTGATAATATTGCTGTTATGTTCCAGTATTCTTCTGGTTTAAAGTTTTCGATTTCTTCTTCTCTTTCACATATTAGCCTTACTGCTACTGATTGTACTCTTCCTGCAGATAATCCTCTTTTTACTTTTTTCCAAAGTACTGGACTTATTTTATATCCAACTATTCTATCTAATACTCTTCTTGCTTGTTGTGCATCTGTTAAATTCAAATCTATTTTTCTTGGCTTTTTTACAGCTTCCTTTACAGCTTCTTTAGTTATTTCATTAAATGTAATTCTGCATACTGAATCATTTGGTATTCCTAATAAGTATGCTAAATGCCATGCAATTGCTTCTCCTTCACGGTCAGGGTCAGTTGCCAGATAAACTTTTTTGGCGTTTTTGGCATCCTTTTTTAATGAATTAATTAAAGCTGCTTTTCCTCTTATATTTATATATTGTGGTTCAAAATCATTTTCTATGTCTATTGCCAATTTTGATTTTGGTAAATCTCTAACATGTCCCATTGATGCCACTACTTTAGTATTTCCACCTAGAAATTTCTTAATTGTATTGGCCTTCGCAGGTGACTCAACTATTATCAATTTATCGGTCATTTTTTGACCTCCTTTTTTCATAATCTTTTTGTATTGTAATTTATTTTATATTTTTTTGCAAGTATATAATTAATATTCTGTTAACGGTTTTCATGTAGAGCAAATTATTTTAATATATGTACTTATTATAGTAACTTTTTTTCATATATTTGTAAGTGTGTGAAAATTAAAACTTTTTAGAGCAGAAAAAATAGCTAAAAGCTATTGCTATTTAACTATTTTCTTTATTTCTTCATATATTTTTTCTTCAACATTATATTTTGCTATTTTTCTTGCTTGATTTCCCATTTCTTTTAGTTTCTCAGGATTTTCTAGCATTTCATCTATTGTTTTTGATAAATTTTCTGAATTAACTTCTTCATTTAATATAATTTTTGCTGCTCCTAAATTTTCGAGTACTTTTGCATTGTCTAATTGTCTATTAGCTGACATACTTGGAAGTGGGATAAAAATTGCTGGTTTGCCAACCAATGCAAGTTCTGTTATTGTCATCGCTCCGCTTCTAGCTACAATTATATCAACTGTATTCATAATTTCACTCATATTATATATGTATGGAACTATTTTAGTATTTTTTATTTTGTCTATATCAATTTCCTTTTGGTTAAATTCTTCTTTTATAATATCATATTGTTTTTGTCCAACTGACCATACTATTTGATAATTTTTATTCTTATTTTCTTCAATTAATGCAACCATAGCTTCATTAATTGCTTTTGCTCCTTGACTGCCTCCAAATACTAATACTGTTGGCATTTCTTTTGATAGTCCTAAACTTGAATATATTTTATCTTTTTGCTCGTCTGTTAAATTTTCTTCTTTTACTTTAGTTGGTGTTCCTGTTACAACAAGTTTTTCTTTATCTGAGAAATATTTTTCAGCATCTGCAAATCCTAATAAAATTTTATCTAATTTCTTTGATAAAAACTTTGTAGCTTTTCCTGGATATGCATTACTTTCATGTATTACTGTTGGAATTCCTAATTTATGTGCTGCAGAGATTGGTCCTCCACATATGTATCCACCAGTCCCTATTACTACATCTGGTTTAAATTCTTTTATAATTTTTTTTGCTTGGGCAAATCCTTTTATTGTTTTTATATTGTTTGATATTGTTTTTAATGATATTTTTTTACTAATTCCATATGCATCTATTGTTCTTAATTTGTATCCTGCTCTTGGAACTAAATCATTTTCTATTCCTCTTTGTGTACCTATGAAAATTATTTCTGAGTCTTTTTCTTTTTCTTTTATTTTATTTGCTATCGCAATTCCAGGATTTATATGTCCACCTGTTCCTGCTGCTGCTATAATTACTCTCACTTTTTCCTCCTTAAACTTCACTCCTATTACCTGCTCTAGAAACGCTTAATAGTATTCCTATAGATGTTAAGGTGATTATTAAAGCTGTTCCTCCATAGCTAAAAAACGGTAAAGCCATTCCTGTTACTGGCATTGATGCTGTTACAACCGCTATATTTACTAATACTTGTATTGCTATCATTGATGTTATTCCTGCCGCTAATAAGCTTCCAAACATATCTGGTGCTTTCATTGCAATTGTTATTCCTCTCCAAATTAATATTGCAAATAAAATTATAACTATTGCACAGCCAATAAATCCTAGTTCTTCTGCTAGTACTGCAAAAATAAAGTCATTGTGTGGTTCTGGTATGTATAAATATTTTTGTTTACTTTCTCCTAGTCCTACTCCAAATAATCCTCCAGATCCAATTGCATATAGACTTTGAACTATTTGCCATCCTTTGCCTTTGATATCTTGCCATGGATCAAAGAATGTTAAAATTCTCTGCATTCTGAATCCTTGACCCGCAACAATGATTGCAAATATTCCAAGCGCTGCTAATGGTATTCCTACAAATATAAAATATCTTATTTTGCATCCTGCTAGTATCATTAAAATTGCTGCTAACATGCAGATTACTAATGTTGCACTAAAGTGGTTTTGCAATATCAATATAAAAAATATTGGTATTAATAGCCATAATAAAGGATAGACAAATCCATATTTAAATGTTTTTAGTTTTTCTTTGTTTTTGGTTAGCCATGCTGAATAAAATATAATTACTCCAACTTTTGCAACTTCTGATGGTTGAAAAGATAAGAATCCCATGTCTAACCATCTTTTTGCTCCTCCGGCTTCTCTACCTAATGCGCATACCGCAAGTAGTAAAATCATGCAGATAAAATATATTATTTTATAGTTTTTTTGCCACAACTTATAATCAATTTTTGAAGCTACAAACATTAATAAAATTCCTATTACCGCTGCTTCCATTTGTTTTATTAAATATTTATAACTATTTCCAGTTTCAGCTAGTGCTGTTGGTGAACTTGCAGATAAGACTGTTATTATACCAAGTCCAAGAAGGATAAAAACTGTTATTAGTAAGGTAAAATCAAGCGGATTTTTTAAAATTAACTTACTTTTCTTTTTTGCCATTTTTTCTCCTTTTTATTATATAACAGAAAATAATCCTATTATACATAGTCCTATTGTTACTAAACTAAATATAGTAACAATTTTATTTTCTCTCCATCCACATAATTCGAAATGATGGTGGATTGGAGTCATTTTAAAGAATCTCTTTTTTGTTCTTTTATAATATGCTACCTGAATTATTACAGATAGTGTTTCTACTACTGGTACTGCTGCTAATATTATTAATATTAATGGCATTTTTAAATATATTGCACAGCATGATACAACTCCACCTAATAATAGTGAACCTGTATCGCCCATAAATACTTTTGCTTTGTTTAGGTTGAATATTAAGAAACCTAGACATGTTCCGCATACTATGCTTCCTAATATGATAACTTCTTTTACATCAAAAATTATTGCTATTACTGTAATTGTTGTTACTATTACTAATGTTACTGATGTTGCTAATCCGTCAACTCCATCAGTTAAATTTATTGCATTTGTTGTCGCCAACATAACCAATATTGTAAATGGAATATATATTAACGTTGGTAATTTTATTGTTGTTTTGAAAAATGGTATTAATATATCTGTTCCTATTCCTAATATTCTTTCAATATATACTACAAATAAAATTGAAATTACTAATAATCCTGCCATTTTTGCTCTAGGTTTTAATCCATCTGTATTTCGTAATACAACTTTTTTATAATCATCCATGAATCCTATTATTCCAAAACCTATTGTTGCTATAGTTAAAGGAATTAATTTTCTACCTATCTCTGGTTGTTTTCCCATGTAGTGTACACATGCTACTATTGATGCGCCTATTATTGATATTGCCATAATAATTCCACCCATGGTAGGTGTTCCACTTTTTTTCAAGTGTGACTTTGGTCCATCCTCTCTTTCAGATTGACCTACTTTCAATTTTTGCAATATTGGTATTGTAAATATTCCTAATATTATTGTTGCAAAAAACGATATTAGCAATATTTTTAGTTGAAATTCCACTTTGCCTCTCTCCTTATTTCATATTGTTTATAATTTCTTTTACTATTTCTCTTTCATCAAAAGGATATTTTACTTTATTTATTTCTTGATATGGTTCATGACCTTTTCCAGCTAATATAACTAGGTCTTTTTTATTTGACATTTCAATTGCTTTTTTTATTGCTTCTCTTCTATCTACTATTATTTCATATTTTCCTTTAGTTTTTGATATTCCAGCTTCTATATCTTTTACAATCGCTTCTGGATCTTCTGTTCTTGGGTTATCTGATGTTACTATACTATAGTCTGCTATTCTTCCTGCGATTTCTCCCATTAGTGGCCTTTTTCCTGTATCTCTATCTCCTCCGCAACCAAAAACAACTATTACTCTTCCTTTAGTATATGTCTTAACTGCTTGTAATATGTTTTCTAAACTTTCTGGTGAATGAGCATAATCTATCATTATGCTTAATTCTTTTTTGTTTGGTACTAATTCACTTCTTCCTGGAATTTTTATAGCTTCTAATGCTGTTTTAATTTTTTCTGGTGTGCAACCATAATACATGGCAACTGATATTGCTGCTAATGAATTATATACACTAAATCTTCCTGGAATGTCAACTTTTATTCTTTCATTTTTTCCGCCTAATTTTGCTTTAAAGTCAACTCCTATGTTTGTGATTGTTATATCTTTTGCTAATAAATCACATGCATTATCGATTCCATATGTCTTAATTTGGCATTTTGCTTCTCTTTTTACTCTTGCTCCTCTAAAATCATCTATGTTTACAAAGCCCATTTGACACATGCTGAATAATTTCATTTTTGAATTAAAATAATCTTCCATATCACTGTGTTCTTTTTGACTTATATGTTCTTTTGAAAAATTAGTAAATACTCCAACATCGAAATTACATCCTGCAACTCTTTGAAGTTTTAAAGCTTGTGAAGATACTTCCATTACAACGTATTCCACTTTTTCTTCAACCATTTGTGCAAATATTCTTTGTAGGTCTAAGCTTTCTGGTGTTGTTCTATCGCTTTCGCCTAAACTATCTTCACCTATATAGTTTTCAATAGTTCCTATTAATCCTACTTTTTTTCCTTCTGCTTCTAATAATGTTTTTATCATGTATGTTGTTGTAGTTTTACCTTTTGTTCCTGTTACTCCAATTAATTTAAATCTTCTTGAGGGATTTTTAAAAAAGTTGCATGCAGAAATTGCTAATGCAAATCTTGTGTCTTTAGCTACTACAAATGTAACATCAGTTGGTAAATTTATATTTCTTAATTTTTCAATGTTTTCAACTAATATTGCTGACGCACCTTTTTCTATTGCTTCTTCAATATAGTCATGACCGTCTACATCATAACCTTTTACTGCAACAAATAAGCTTTCTGGCTTTACTTTTCTTGAATCACAAGCGATATCGCTTATTTCAATATCAACATTTCCTTTAGCTTTTAAATCACTAATGCCATTTAAAATTTCACTTAATTTCACTTTTAACCTCTCCTATTAAAAAAATCTAGAATTATTATATACTTAAAAATTTTTTTTGTATAGTATTATTTTTCAATTAGTATGAACAATTATTGATGTTTCTTCATCTACAAGAATTTCTTTTTCTGGTATTTGTTTAGTTATAATTTTTCCTTTATCAGTTTCATTTTCATCTAATTCAATTTTCAGATTATTTTCTTTTAATATTTTTTCCGCTTCTTTTATAGTTTTTCCTTTTAAATCAGGTACTTTGATTTGTGCTTTATTTTCTTCATCTGCTTTCTTTATATTCAAATATGGTAATACTTCTGCAAATATTTTTCCGGCTACTGGTGCTGCCACACCACCTGCTTGGATGACTATAGCAACACAAAAAAACTATATGCTTTATACATATAGTTTTACAAATTCTTTTATTTATATGTTTTATTTATTAATTTTTTCTATAATTTCTTCTAGTGAAATTGGGCCTTCTCTTAAAATTTTGACTTCTTCTGATGTACAATCTACAATTGTGCTTGCTCTACCAAATGATACGTTTCCTTCCATCATTCCATCTAAGGTCGGACATACTTTTTCTATTTCATCTAAAGTAGTACATGTTGGTTCTCCACTTTGGTTAGCACTACTCATAAAAATTGGACTGTCTATTTTTCTAATTAGTTCTTCTAATGGTTTTGATGTTGCCATTCTTATAGCTATTGTTTTTTCCCCATTATTAACATACTCAGGTATTTCCGGCCTTTTTTCTAAAATTATAGTAATCGGACCTGGCATAAAATTATGAATTATTTTTTCTGCTTTTTCGCCTACTATAGCAATGCTTTTTATTTGTTCTTCATCTGAACACATAACTGGGAATAATTTAGTGGCAGGTCTGTTTTTAGTTTTTGCTAAATTGTCATGTGCTTGTTTGGAATTCATGCGTGCACATACGCCATATACAGTGTCTGTTGGAACACTGATTACTCCATCTTTTTTTAGTATTTCTGCTAGTTCATCTATTTCTGTTTGTTTATATCTTTTCATGTATGTCACTCCTTTGTTTTAAGTATTTTATCATATATTATATTAATCTTTGTTCATACGTAAAATTTGCAAAGCCAATTGCAGTGCATTGTTATTTTTCTATTATATTTAAAAGCCCCACGAGGGGGCTTTACTGTAAATAGGTTAAGATATTGATCTTCAGTATGACATTCAATACCAGCCATAAAACGCCGGTCGCTACAACTATTGCAACGGCGTAGCCCAACAACCGTACGATTACATTTGGATCTCCAAACATTCTTTCCAGTACTTTCAACATAAAAACACCAAAAATTACAATCGTAGCGATAAAGTAGATATTCATCATGTCCATTGTTATACCTCCTAGGCTTTTTTAAATAAGTTTACAGTTATTCTAAGTATACTACATATTTTGCTTATTCGCAACTTTGGTAGTTAAATTTGATTCTTAGACTTCCGTCTTCTTTTACGTATATACATTGGATTAATTCTGATATTATATTTCTTGTAAGCTTTGCTATTTGATTTTTCTCTTTCAATTCCTTCAGAAGGTTATTTTCTTTTTTATCCTCTTTCTTTTCTTCTTTTAATTGCCTGATATTTTTTTCTATTAATTCCTGCTTTAAATTGTATTTCTTTTTATATTCTGTATATTCTTCTTTTGTTATATCCTCATTTTTCCAGTCTTCATATAAACTCTGCTTATAATTTACTATTCTTTTTATTTCATTTTCTTTTTCTAAAATTAAACTTTCTACTTCATTAAGCTTTTTATTGTTATTAAATTTTTCGTTCTCTTTTATTATCTCATTTGTATCAATATATTTTTTTATATACATGTTAATTAATTTTAGTATTGTTTCATATATTTCTTCTGCTTTTATTGTGTGTTTGGTGCATAATTTATTGGATTTTTTTCTATATGTACTGCAAATATAATACTCATATTTCTTACCTGTTTTATTAGTACTGCTTTTCTTATTCATTGCCATTTGACATTCATTACATTTTATTATTCCTGCCCATATTGATGTTGTTTGTGTTTGGGGAGAAGTTCTAATTTCTTTTTGATTTAGTTCTTGTGCTTTTTCGAATGTGGCTTTATCAATAATTCCTTTATGTGTATTTTCTACTCTAATCCAATCATCTTTAGAAACTTTTTCTACTTTGTGAATTTTATAACTTTTAGATTTTCTTTTTCCTTGTACTGTATTTCCAATATATACCTCATTTTTTAAAATATTTCTTATTGTAGAAGGTGTCCAATTATATTTATCATCCTGAATTCCATAATTTTTATAATTTTGTTTTAGCTTTATTTTTTTATATCCTGTTGGATTTAATATTCCTAAATCATTTAATTTATGACATATTGATATTTTTCCCATTCCTTTATACACATACCAGTTAAATATATTTTTCACTATCTCTGTTGATTCTTTATCTATTATTAATTTATGTTTATCTTTTTTATCTTTTACATAACCATATGGGGCAAAAGCACCTACAAACTCGCCTTTTTTCTTTTTCGTATTCAATGCTGTTCTAATTTTAATAGATGTATCTCTACAATATTCATCGTTTATCAAGTTTTTAAATGGTACAATTATCGTATTTGTGCTATCAGGATTTTTAAAACTGTCTATCATATCGTTTATTGCAATAAATCTGATATTATATAAAGGAAAGATTTGTTCTATGTAATTTCCTACTTCAATGTAGTTTCTTCCAAGTCTTGATAGATCTTTAACAATTACGCTATTTATTTTTTCTTTTTTCATATCAGTTAATAGCTTTTGAAATCCAGGTCTATTAAAATCTGTTCCTGTAAATCCATCATCCACGTATGTTTCAAATATTTCTATATCATCTTGTTCGTCTACAAATTCTTGCAATAATTCTTTTTGACTTGTTATACTATTGCTTTCTTTTTTATTTTTTCCAATATCTAAATCTTCTTGTGATAGTCGTATGTATAACCCTGCTGTCCACATTTTTTTACAAATCATAATTTATCCTAAACTATTCATGTTTTAAAATATTTAATATACATTCTTTCAATGTTTTATTAGTGTTTGAATACTCTACTTGAACGAATGTATCTCCAATTTTAAATATTTCTTCTTCATTTGTAGTTATTTTATTTTCTAAATAATCCATATTTCCTATCCCCTTCTTGATTTAAATAACTTTTTTGTGCATTGTTATAATGTGTTGTTTATATTGTCCAATCTCCTCCTTGATGCCCTCCTTCACCTGTTGGATTATAAAGTGTTACTAACATTACCATTTGAGGATTTTCAATAGGTGCTACTCCTATAAATGATGTAACATATTTTCCTGTATTTACGCCATCTTCTGATGTTCCTGTTTTTCCACCTATTCTATATCCTTCTACTTTTGCATTTTTTCCAGTTCCTTCTGAAACAACTGATTCCATCATATTCAGTACCTTTTCTGCAGTTTCTTCAGATATTACTTGATTTTTGTATTCAGGTTCTATTTCTTCTCTTTCTTCAGTATCTGATTTTATTATCGTTTTTACTAATCTAGGTTTTACGTACTTTCCTTTATTTGCAATTGTTGAGAGCATTGTTACCATTTGAATTGGTGTAACTTCAAATCTTTGGCCAAAACTTATTGTTGCAAGTTCTACTGGCCCAACTTTTTCTTTTGCTAAAAAAATACTTTCTGCTTCTCCTGGAATATCTATTCCTGTTTTTTGCAAGAATCCAAATTTCTCTAAATAACTATAATATGTTTCAACACCCATTCGCTGTCCTAGGCCAATAAATACTGGATTACATGAATTCATCAAAGCTTCTCTTAGCGATTCTGGTCCATGTGGTCTATAGTATCTCCAACATTTAATTCTAACACCTGCAACTTCTATCCCTCCACTGCAACAAAACTCTCCTGATTTATCTGTATCTGTAATTTTTTCTTCTAGTGAAGCTGATGCAGTTACTAATTTAAATGTTGATCCTGGTTCATATGTATCTGCAATAGCTTTATTTCTCCACATAGCTTGCAAACTATTATTTTTTTCTTCTGCAGATAGAGTATCCCATACAGATTCTAATTCTGAATTATTAATTTTAAATGGTTCGTTCAAATTGAAATTTGGATATGTTGCCATTGCTAATATATCCCCATTTTGCGGATTCATTATTATAATATTTCCACCATCTGTACACTTGTTGTCTATGCAAGCTTCTTCTAAATATTTTTCCACTATTTGTTCAATATTTTTATCTATAGTTAACTCTATACTGTTCCCTTCGATTGCATCTGTATATTTTTCTTCTGTATCACCTATGTTTTTTCCTTTTGCATCCGTTGTTTTACTTATACTTCCTTTTTTACCTTTTAATATTTCGTCATACTTTGCTTCAATTCCGTTTAATCCTTGATTATCTGAACCACAAAAACCTATTATCTGTGAAGCAAGTTTGCTATATGGATAATATCTTTTTGTATCCTCATCTATGTTTATTCCTTGGTCGATATTATTTTCTATCATCCATTGTCTTAGTACATTACTTTTTTCTTTTTCTATTTTCTTACCGATTATTTCTATTGAACTATTTCTATTTACTTTTTTTAAAATTTTTTCATAGTCTATTTCTAAAACTTCTGATATTTTTCTAGCAACAAGTTCTTTCTTTTCTTTTGGAATATTATTTGGATTTATTGTTATCATCTCGCTACTTGCACTCATCGCTAGAATTTCACCGTTTCTGTCATATATTATCCCACGTTTGGCTGATATTTCTCTGTCTAAATTTTGTTGTTCTTGTGCCATTTGACTTAATCTTTTTCCTTGAATCACCTGAATCCAAAACAATCTTATTAACAATATAATAAATATTATTATTACTATAAATAGCATTATTCTTATTCTCTTTTTTGTATTTAAAAAACCCATGATAATCTCCTTTATAAAGATTATTCATGAGTTTTTGATATTATTATTTATTTTATTAAAATATACTTTTAAATTTATTTATTACCGTATTTATAAATCCATCATTTTTTTCTATAACAACTGTTTCTGTTGCTGGTTGTATGTAGTCTTTCTTAGGTAGATTTACATACACAGTTTGTTTATTGCTTAATTTTTGCATTCCTAACAGTTCTTTCGCTTGTTGCTCTACATTGTTGTAATTCAAGCTATTTTCAATATCTACTTTCATTTGATCATTTTCTTTTTCAATTGCCATATATTTTTCTTTTAGTTCTTCAGTTTTTGAAAATGATTCATCTATTTGTGAATTTCTATAGCTCATTGTTAGTACAGCAGAAAATACTATTAACACAGCTGCTATTAATTTAAATTGATCTTTTCTTCTTATTATTGATGCTTTTGAAATATTTTTTGTTTTATTTTTATTTCGAGGTGTGACTGATTTTTTAGGATATTTTTTTGTAACTGGACTATATTCAGGTTCCAATTTTCTTGGGCTAGTTTCGTATTGATATCTATTATATCTTGGTACAGCCAATATCCTTACACCTCCTTTTATATTTTTTCGAAAATTCTTAGTTTTGCACTTTTACTTCTCGAATTATTTTTCATTTCTTCTTTGGTTGGTAATATTGGTTTTTTAGTAATTATTTTACCTCTTTTAATTGCTCCACATGCGCAATATGGTAAGCCTGGTGGACATATACATTTTCCTTCTGCATCTATGTATGCATTTTTCACTGCTCTATCTTCTAAGGAATGGAATGTTATTATGCATAATCTTCCGCCTGGTTTTAAGCATTCTATTGAATTTAATACTGTTTGATATAGTGGTTTTATCTCATCATTTACTTCTATTCTAATTGCTTGAAATGTTCTTTTGGCTGGATGCGAGTCTTTACTTCTAAATTTAGCTGGTATTGATTTTTCAATAATATCTACTAGTTGCTTTGTTGTTGTTATCTCTTGTTTTTTTCTTTCTATGCAGATATTTTTTGCAATCTGTCTCGAAAAACGTTCTTCACCATAATCATATATGATTTTAGCTAACTCTTCTTCTTTATAATTATTTACAACAATTTTTGCATCTAGTTTTTGTGTTTTATCCATTCTCATGTCTAAAACATTTTCACCTAAATAGCTAAATCCTCTGTTTCTCTCATCTAATTGATATGAAGAAACTCCTAAATCTAGCAAAATTCCGTCTACTTTTTCTATATTTAAGTCTTCTAATATTTCTTTTATATCATCATGATTTCCATGATAATATATTACATTAGAATACTCTTTTAGTCTTTCTTTTGCAGCTTTCAATGCATCTTCATCTCTGTCTATTCCAATTAGTTTTCCTTGAGCTGAAAGCTTTTTTATTATTTCACTACTATGTCCTGCTCCTCCTAATGTACCATCTACATAGATTCCATTAGGTTTAATCTTTAATCCATCTATACATTCGTTTAGTAGTACTGATTTGTGAACAAAATCCATTAGAACCTCTTTTACATTTATAATTGCTAAAAAGTTGGTATCAAATTATACCAACTGTCAACTTCTAAATTAAGTATATCTTACATCTTCTGAGGTTATACCTCAGAAGATGTTTCTCTTTTGTTCTTTAAAAGATTTTTCTTTTTTACTTTACTAATTCTTTTGTAATTTAATATCTTTTGAATCTTAATGATCTTTTGTGAACTTTAAAATTCTTTAGTATTAAACTCTTTGGCAGCTATTTAGCTGCCAGCTTATCTTTGGTACTTTAATATCTTTTGTATTTAATTAATTTATCTTTTGTTTTTTATATAAACTTTTGCAAGTTATATACCTAGCATTGTCATATTTTCTGCGATGTCTTCTACTGAAATATTTTCGTTATTGTAAGAATTCCATTTTTCTTTATCCCAAATTTCAATTCTTGTTCCAACTCCAATTATTACAACTTCTTTTTGTAAGTTAGCTGATTCTCTTAAATTGGTTGGAATTAAAAATCTACCTTGTTTATCTATTTCGCATTCAGTTGCTCCAGATAAGAAAAATCTTGTGAATTCTCTTGAACTTCTATTTGATAGTGGAAGTGACTTTAATTTTTCTTCGAAATTAGCCCACTCCGTTAATGAGAATGCAAATAAGCAACCATCTAATCCCTTAGTCACAACAAACTTATCGCCTATTGTTTCTCTAAGTTTAGCTGGCATAATTAGTCTTCCTTTGGCATCTAATGAATGCTCAAATTCACCAATTAACATGCTCCACATCCTTTCTGGTGGTTCTCCACTTTCTACCACTTCTCTCCACCTTCGAATAAATTTTAATATATAAAAATATTAATTGCAAGTATTTTTTACATAAATTTAATTTTTTAACACAATTGTAATATGAATTTTATTTATGTAATATATTTTTTATTTAATTATATAATTTATTATTACTTTTTCTTGATTTTTTAAGGTTATATATTTATAATAATATTGCAATTACATAGGAGGTTTATATGGGAAATGCTACAAAAAAGAAAAAGCACTCTCAAATAAAAAGTTTTTTAATAACATTATTCTTTGGAATTGTTTTGATTATTGGTGCAATTATTAGTAACCAATTTCCAGATCAGGTTAATAACTTGATTGAAGAAAATCTTAACATTCCAGCTAATACTACTAATACAATCTCCGTTAATACAGTAGGAAACACAGTTGTATCTGCTGATTCAAAATTGCAAATCTACTATTTTGATGTTGGACAAGCTGACTCAGAATTAGTTATTGCTGATGGTCAAGTAATGCTTATTGATGCTGGCAATAATGAAGATGGTCCGCTTCTAGTTAATTATATTAAAGGTCTTGGCATTCAAAAAATAGATTATTTAGTTGGAACTCACCCTCATGAAGATCATATTGGTGGTTTAGATGACATTATTAACAATTTTGATATTGGTAAAATTTATATGCCTGATGTAACTACTACTACAGCTACTTTTCAATCTGTTTTAGAAGCAATATCTGCCAAAGGTCTTTCTATCACTCGTTGTGAAATTGGAAATACTTTTGGATTAGGTGATGGTATTTGCACTATAATGTCAGTTGAAAATGAACAACAATCTAATTTAAATCTAAATTCAATTGTTATTCACTTAGCTTATGGAGAAAAAACTTTCTTATTTATGGGAGATGCTGAAAAAGAAATTGAAGAAAAAATATCTTGGCCTAAAGTTGATGTATTAAAAGTAGCACATCATGGTTCAGATACAAGTTCTACTGAAAAATTCTTAAATGCTGTAAAACCTGAAGTAGCAATTATTTCTGTTGGAGCTAATAATACTTATTCTCATCCAGCAAAAAGCACTTTAGATGCTCTTTCAAAAATAGGAGCTAAAGTATATAGAACTGATAAAGATGGAACTATATTATTGACTAGTGATGGTAAAACTTATAATATTCAAACTTTCTCTACTGCTTTAGATGGAAATCCTTCTACTGCAAATAAAAATAGTGATACTAGTCAAGAAAATACAACAAACGAAAATGAAAATTAAAAGAATCTAGAATTATCTAGATTCTTTTTTTATGGAAGTTCTCTGATTTTCCTATTATATAAAAATACTAATGCGCAGAAATTTGCAAAAGCAAATTTTGCGTACAAACAAAGATGCGGACTTAAAAAATCTATAATAAGTGTAAATGTTATAAATAGTCCGCTTTTGTTCTTTAAATCTCTTTATAATTTTCTCTTAATAATTTTATTTCTCTACCGTATCCCTCTAATTCATTTGGTGTTTCAAGGAAGAATGGTAAATTGCGCAATTTAGGATGATTAATTATTCTAATAATTGCTTCTAATCCTATATTTCCTTCTCCTATTTTTGCATGTCTATCTTTGTGTGATCCAAGTGTGTTCATGCTATCATTTAGATGTATTGCGTATAATTTTTCTAGTCCTATAATTTTGTCAAACTCTTCTATTACTCCATCTAGGTTATTAACTATATCATATCCACCATCAAATATATGGCATGTGTCTAAGCAAACTCCTATATGATTTTTCAATTCAACACCATCTATTATTCTTTTTATTTCTTCAAAAGTTCTTCCAACTTCAGTTCCTTTTCCAGCCATTGTTTCAAGTAGAACTGTTGTAGTTTGCTCTGGTTTTAATATTGCATTTAACATTTCTGTTATATATTTTATTCCTGTATCTACTCCTTGTCCTACATGGCTACCTGGATGAAAATTGTATAAACTTCCTGGGAAATACTCCATTCTTTTAAGATCATCTTCCATTGTATTTTTTGCAAATTCTCTTATTTCTTCTCTTGCTGCACATGCATTTAATGTATAAGGTGCATGCGCTAAAAGATTATTTATCCCTTTCTCTTTTGCTAACTCCTTAAATTTATTTACATCTTCTTCATTTATTGGTTTAGCTGCTCCGCCTCTTGGATTTCTTGTAAAAAATTGTATTGTATTTGCATCTATGCTTGCAGCTTGTTTACCCATTTCAAAAAAGCCTTTTGAAATAGGTAAATGACATCCTATTTTCAACATATTCTTCCTTCTTTCTTATATTTATTATGCATAATATATCATAAAAATATGTGGCATTCAAGGATTAGCATAAATAATATGTGGGAAAATATAAATAAAAAATAGACAAAAGAAACAC
>USQZ01000039.1 GCA_900556975.1 uncultured Clostridium sp.
CAACGCTATCATAATTATATCCATCTATATCAATTACTTCATCACTTGATTTTACTGTGCTTTCAAATGTCATATTACCTTGAACTTTTTGATTATGTAATACCTTGTTTGTTTCTTTTTCTAAGTAATTTACTTTGTATGATAAATCTGTTCTCTTTGTGTAGTAAATATTAATTACATTCTCACCTGTAGTTATTGTTAATGTGTCTTTATCAACACTATCATAATCATATCCATCAATATCAATCACTTCATCACTTGATTTTACAGTTGCTTTAAAAGTCATATTCTCTTGAACTTTTTGATCATGCAATACCTTGTTTGTTCCTTTTTCTAAGTAGTTAACTTTGTATGATAAATCTGTTCTCTTTGTATAGTAAATATTAATTACATTCTCGCCAGTTCCAATTGTCAAAACATCTTTATCTACTGAATCATAATTATATCCATCTATATCTATTACCTCATCACTTGCTTTTACTGTATCTCCGAAAGTCATATCTCCTTGATTATTTGATGGGAATAGTACTTTGTTTGTTCCCTTTTCTAAGAAGTTTACTGTATATGTTAGTCCTGTTACCTTTGAATAGTAAATATTAATTACGTTTTCGCCTGTTCCAACTACTAACTCATACTTATCTGGATAATCATAATTATATCCATTTATTTCTATTACTTCATCTTCTGCATTTATCTTTGTTTCAAACGTTACTCCTGTTTGATTCTTTGGTTCATGTAACACTTTATTTGTTACTGATTCTAAATAATTTACTGTATAGCTTAAATCATTACGTTTTGTATAGTAAATATTTATTACATTTTCGCCTGTTCCTATTGTTAATGTTTCTTTGTCTACTGAATCATAATTATATCCATTAATATTAATTACTTCATCATTTGATTTTACTGTGCTTTCGAATGTCATATTGCCTTGAGACTTTGGATCATGCAATACTTTGTTTGTGCCCTTCTCTAAGTAATTTACTTTGTAACTTAAGTCATTTCTCTTTGTATAGTAAATGTTTATTACATTCTCACCAGTTGTTATTGTCAATGTATCTTTATCTACTGAATCATAGTTATAACCATCAATATCAGTCTTCTCATCTGCAGATTTTATAACATCTCCAAATGTTTTATTCTCAACTGTTTTAGGATTATGTAATACCTTATTTGTTGTTTTTTCTAAGTAATTTACCTTATAACTTAAATCTGTTCTCTTTGTGTAATAAATATTGATTACATTTTCGCCTGTTCCTACTGTTAATGTTTCTTTATCTGCTGAATCATACTTGTAGCCATCAATTGCTATTATTTCATTTGCTGATTTTACTGTACTTTCAAACGTCATATTACCTTGAACTTTTTGATCATGTAATACTTTATTTGTACCTTTTTCTAAGTAATTTACCTTATAACTTAAGTCTGTTTTCTTTGTGTAGTAAATGTTTATTACATTCTCAGAAGTTCCAATTACTATTGAATTCTTATCAACTGAATCATAATTATATCCATCGATATCTATTACTTCATTACTTGATGTAATTACTGCTCCGAATGTCATTCCTGTTTTGTTCTTTTGTTCATGTAATACTTTATTTGTAGATTTCTCTAAGTAATTTACTTTATAACTTAAATCTGATTTCTTTGTATAATAAATATTTATAACGTTTTCACCTGTTGTTATTTTTAATGTATCTTTATCTACTGAATCATAATTATATCCATCAATTGCTATTATTTCATCACTTGATGTAACTTCTGAATCAAATGTCATTCCACCTTGCACTTTTTGATCATGTAATACTTTATTTGTATCTTTCTCTAAGTAATTTACTGTATAGCTTAAATCGTTTCTCTTTGTGTAGTAAATATTAATTACGTTTTCGCCTGTTCCTATTGTTAAAGTATCTTTATCTACTGAATCATAGTTATATCCGTCAATATCAATCTTCTCATCGCTTGATTTTACTGTGCTTCCATAAACTAATACTCCACCTTGTTTTGCATCATGTAATACATTATCTGTTCCTTTTTCTAAATAATTAACAGTGTATGAATAATTCTTTAATTGATAATAATATGTTACAACTATTTGTTTTTCTGTCATTGTTCCACTTGCGTTTGCAGGTGTCTCAACTAATTCATATTGCTCTGGTATATCATTTGCCTTTGCAGTTGTGTATTTATCATCAATCTTACCTTTTATAGTTACGTCAGCACTTAAACTTGTTGTTGTATCTTTAATATAATGATGTACTAAAACTGATGTATCTTTAACTCTATAATAGTAAATTACAACTATTTGAGCTTCTGTCATTGTTCCTGATTTATTTGTTGGCTCTGCAACTAGCTCATATTTTCCAGCTAATAAATCAGTTGCTACTACTGTTTTATACGTGTCATCAACTTGTCCGTTTATAGTTACATCATCTGCTAATTTTGTTGTTGTTCCTTCTAAGTAATGGTGTACCAATACTGACGTATCTTTTAATCTGTAATAATAAATTACTGTAATTCTATCTTCTGTCATTGTTCCTGTTGCATTTGTTGGTGTTCCAACTAATTCATACTTACTTGCAACATCTGTTGCAGGTTTTGTTGTATATGCTTGATCAACTTTTCCTTCTATTGCAACATCTGCAGAAACTTTTTCAGTTGTTCCTTCCTTATAGTAGTGAACATCTACACCAGTTGCTTTTAATCTATAGTAATATGTTACAACCGTTTGAGCTACTGTCATCTTACCGCTTGCATTCGTTGGAGTAGCGACTAATTCGTACTTACTTGGTATATCTGTTGCAACACTTGTTGTATAAGCATCGTCAACCTTACCTGTTATTGTTACATCTTTACTTAAACTTTCAGATGTTCCTTCCTTATAGTGATGTACTAAAACTGATGTATCTTTTAATTTATAATAATAAGTTACTTCAACATTTCCATCTATGTATTCACCACTGCTGTTCTCTGGTATTCCAACTAATTCATATGCTTCATTAATGTCGCCTCTTTCTTTAGTTGCATAACTATCTCCAACATGTCCACTTCTGCTTTCATCATCAGCTGTATTTCCATCTGCTAATGGTACATGATTTGTTGTTCCTTCTACATAATGATGAACTGTTAATGTTCCAATAATTTTTTCATATTCAACAATAATGTGTTTATTTGATGTTATATTATTAAATTTATTTAAATCATACGTCTTATTTTTTCCAGTAATATTAACACTTTCCTCAGTTACATTTCCATTATCATCAATTGATTGAATTGTTATTGATTTAACTTGATATCCTTCATCTGCTGTCATTGTTATATCTTTTGAACTATTTTGATTAATTATAACTGTTTCATAAGGAGACATTCCTTCTCCAGAAATGCTTCCACCTTTAACCTTAGAAATATTTCCACCCATATCTGTTTCATCATGTTCCTTAACTTCTGTAGTTATTTTGTATTCCTTTAATTTATAATAATAACTTACCTCTGTGTTTGTTTGAATTTTTCCGCTAGTTCCAGCACTTTCAGGTGATACCCTAGTTGCTGAGGAAACTAATGTATATCTCTTAAGTAATTCACTACTTGGTGAGGTTGTATATTCTGAATCTTTATATAAACTTGAAACCTCATCTACTTCTAATTTATCTTCTGTACCTTCTAAATAATGATGTACTGTCAAGCTCAATGGTATTTCTTGATAGTAATAAGTTATTACTGTTTGTGTTTGGGCATAATTTCCTTTTGCATTTGATGGTACAACATATTTACCATTTGTATCTTTTTCTAATTCATATCTTTCTATACCTATCTTTGGTGCAGTTTCATATGCACTTCCAATTTTTCCTGTTGTATATTCATCTTCAGCAACTTTAGTTGTTGTATAATTCCCAGCTCTATCTTTAATATAATGATGTACTACAATGCTTGATAAATTCTTTTCAAATACTACCTTAATGTGTTCATCTTGCTGAACTTTAGTAAATACCGGTATTGTAACAACACCATTTGCATCTGGTTTAAACTCAATTTTTTCACCATTTATTTCAACACTATAAACAGAATAATCTGTTGCAGGAGTAATTACAATTGGAGTTGTACTATCATAATCATATTTAACCTTTTCAACTAAATTAATATTATTTTCTGAAGGTGTTCCTGTAATTGTTCCTCCTGTTCTTTCTCCATCTGAATTTTGTTCAATTTCTGTAGTAACCTTATATTCTTTTAAATTATTCTCAACAGTAAGCTCTTGAACTTCTGGAATTTCCGCTGAAGTAACAACATTTGCTAAATCAACTATATACCCATCTGTATATCCTTGTACACTTAATAAATCTGTTTTATCTCCACAAGACAATGATGTACTACTAAATCCACCTACTGCAATAAAGCTTTTATCCTTTAATTGTGCAACACCATAATTTTCATCATAAGAAATACCTGCAATTGTTTTAAACCACTCTACTTCATTTTGATCATTAATTTTTAAAACTATTCCATCATTTTTACCTTTTACACTTGTAATATCATTAGTTCCATCACCGTCTATGTCAAAATTAGTTGAATAAAACCATCCTCCAAGTAATATTCCTCCATCATCTGCTGGAACTGCTGTTGTTAATGTATCATCATTATTTGTTCCTCCAAATACTTTGCTTGCAACATAATCTCCTGTTGCAGAATTAAATTTTAACATAATTGAGCTTGCATAACTCGTTGTAGGTGCATTAATTGTTTCTGAACCTATTGTTAAATTACTTGCAAAACCGCCAACAGCAACAATATTATCTTCACTATCAGTTATAACTTTAGCAATATCTTCATCATTTGAACCTCCTATTTTTTGGTTCCATTGATATGTTCCATCTGTAGAAAATGCAACTATTGCTGAATCTTGATTTCCTGCATTTGTAATTGAGTTTCCATCTACTGTAATAGTCCCTAAATAATTTATAGAAACTGCTATTCCCTGTGAAGTTTCAGTTACAGAAGTTACATCAATATCTCCGGTTCCTTCAATTACTTTATGCCATTTATAATTACCGTTTGCATCATAGCAAATAATATATCCGTTATTTCCTGTTCCGCTTCTTTTTATTGGAATATTATTAATACTTAATTTGAGACTAGCAAATCTTCCTATAGTAACAATATCTCCGTTTGATAAAACTTTTGCATCTCTCATTTCGTCTTCATAGCTTCCACCAATTGTATTCTTCCAAACTTTATTTCCTGAACTATCAAGTTTCATTACAATTGCATCTTCTTTGTTAACACCATAGTCATAACCACTTACAACATATCCTCCATCAGATGCAATATCAACACTATTAAACTTTTCAGTTTGACTTGTTCCAAATGTTTTAAACCATTCAACATTTCCATCACCATCATATTTAGTAATTAACTGATCAAAACTACCTACTGATGTTGCATCAACATTTCCATCACCATCAACATCTAAGCTTCCTGAAAAGCTTCCAGCAACAACATATCCTCCATCTTCTGTACTCTTTACATCATAAATATGTTGTATTCCAGAACCAGTAACACCTTTAGCATATTTTACCGTAAATTCTGTTTCTTCTGGTCTATTTGAACCAATACCAATATAATATGTTCTATCTTCCTCATTTTCTGGTAAATCATATCCTTCTGGAGCTTCAATTTCTATCGCTTTGTATAAACCTTCTGGTAGGTTTGCTGTTATCTCACCATTTTCGTCTGTTGTAAGTCCATAATAGCCACTTCCAGCAATTTTAGCATTTCTAACAAATCCTGCATCTAATCCTTGATTAGCAGAACCATCTTTTCTATATGTAAATGTAATTGTATATGTTCCAGCAGTTAAATTAATTTGTTGAGTAGTAAATTTTAAATTATCATATGTATCTGAACTACTGTATCCGCCAATTTTTGTAGATGTTCCACCAGTTGTTGTATTAGTTGAAGTATTCTTAATTTCATAATATAAATAATCATAACTTGCACTTTCTGAAGAAACAGCCCAGTCGAAAGTTAATGTACTATCTTCTGTTAATGTAAACTCGTCTGATACTAATTTACTTACTGCATTATTTACTCCTTTTCCTCCACTTTCCCAAGTTCCATCTGTTCTTGTTGTCCATGGATTAGTTTCTGTTGTTGTAAATGTTAAATTCATTGGAGCCTTACCAAATAGTTTTCCAATTGGTTTACTATTCACATCATAAACTGTATTTCCATTCAAATCAGTAATTTTAAATATTGCTCCAGGTAATACTTGATTATTATCACCTTTTTTAGTTAATTTAAAAATCTCTTTATTTTCAAATGTAAAAGTAATACTATCTGTACCAGCTTCTTTATTTTTTAAGACATCTTCTCCTTCTAAAACTGTTATAACCATTTTTCCATCTTGCTTTTCAGCCTTAAATTTAACTTCTGTGGAATCAGTAATGTATCCCTCTGTAGCACTAACCTCATTTAAAACATATTCACCAGTAATATATTTTCCATCAACATATTGATATAAATTAGGAATTGTAACAGTTCCATTTTCATCAGTTGTATAATAATTTTCTTCATTAGTATCTAATGATTTTAATTTGAATTGTGTACTTGCAAGAGGATTACCGTCTTTATCTTGTTTTTTCAAATTTAAACTGTATGTTGGAATACTTTCATTTGTTATATTTACATTAATTGTAGCTTTATCAACACCTTTTTCTTCGGAAATTGTTGCATTTTTAAAATTATCATCATCACTAGTTATAACAAGTTGACCACTAGAATTTCTTGAAATAGTAAATGTACTTATATTTTGATTTACATAGTATCCATCTGCTCTTGTTTCTTGCAATTTATATTCCGTATCTGGTATTAAATTAATCATTGAAACTTCGCCATTACTATTAGTTGTAAAAATTCTTCCATTATCACCATATATTCCACCAGTAAGTCTAAATTTAATTCCTTTTAATTTTTCTCCTGCAACACTTGATTTAACAATTTTAACATCGTATTTTGCTATATCTTCTACTTCAAGATTTAAAGTATAAATTCCTTCTTCATTTGTTATATTAGCATTATTTCTCAAAGTTCCTGAAATAATATTTACTTGAGGATTTCCTTGATCATCTATTGTAACTTTAAATTTTATTTCATCATTATTTAAAATATAATTTGAAGGTGTTTGAATTTCCTTTAAAGTATACTCCTTGTCAATAAATAATCCTGCAATATTTATATTTCCATTAGTATCTGTAATTCCAGTTCTAGTCATACTTCCATCAGTTATTTTATATGTAGCTTCTTGAACTTTTGTATTTGTTCCTTGTTTATATTTTGTAAGATTAATACTATATTTTTTAGCAATCATTATTCCTAAACGATTTACTTCTGTTTTACTCTTTAATTTTCCATCCTCTGTATCCAAACAAAATTCAACCATATGAGTACTATATGTAATATCATTATATTTAACATTAGCAGGTATTTGAATACCATAATTAAAAACAATTGATTCTTTTACTGGAATAACATAGCCACTCAAATCAATTAAATATGTTTTTATACTAGACCAATCTGTTATTTCATCAGCCAATTTCCATTCATTGTTTGTATCATTTACATCATTTGTTACAGTTCCTTTTTCAGAATAATATACTTTAGCAATATCTTTAACTTTATCAGGTAAAGTTATTCCACCAGCTTTCATTGTAACAGAATATGTTGAACCAAGGTCTTTTCCATTAATTTGATATGTATTTCCTTTAAAAGGAATCTTACCAATTAATTTAACTTCACTAATAGTTCCAGAATAATTATTTGTAATAGTTTGATTTATTTGTGCATCTCTTGAATTATTTGATTTATCTAATATAGCAATTTGAGGAGATACAACTTCTGTACCTTCATCATCAAAATTACTTAAAGTTTGAGATGTAAGTAATGATGAAGGAGCAACAATTTGCAATGAACTTGTTTTGTACAATACATTTTCATCAACATTTCCATTACCATTTATATCTAATGTGTCAGGTGTTCTAGAAGTAATTCTATAATTATGACAATTTTCATTAATTGCATATAATTTAATATTTCTAGTTACTGTAGGTATTCGTGGATCAGCTGTTATATCAGCATCTATTGTAATTTTATACTCAGCTTCTTGTGCATTATTAGTATAAATTTTTATAAATCTCTTTCCGTTTTCTTCATACGTTTCATAAGATGAAACTTCAACATTTGAATTATTAATTGTTACTGATTTTAAATTAACATCTAAAATCTCTTCAGGTAATTCAATAACAAATTTACCATTCATCCATTTCTCTTCATTATAATAAGAAGTTTCTGTAGCAATATTCATTGTTACACTTCTAGTTTCTTGATTTGAAATAATAATTGGAGAAGTATTGAAATTTAAAGCTGAAATAGGTTCTTCATAATATGCATAATCATAATCTGTTTCTACTTGTTTTGTAGTATCATCTATAAAGAATCCACCATCCAAATAAGTATAAACATAATTTAAGTTTTTAAATTGTTCATACGTAAAATCACTTGTTAAACTTTCATCATCAATCTCCTTTATTTGATAAACATATAAATAAGAATTCAAATTAGCTTTACTCGTCTCAACTCTTATAGATTTTACTGTTTTCTCAAATCTATATGGTGTTGAAGATTGATATTCATTCCAATTGTCCTTCGTAGCTGTTAATAATAATTCATTTGTATTATTATCATATATCTTAATCCAGCCATCTTCATTTAAAAATCCATCTATATTTGAAAAATACACTCCCGTCGTTTTTATGTATTTATTCATATCTATATATGTATTACTTGAATTCAAAAATCTATCATTTTGAGTTTCTTTCATATACACACCATTTTGATTTTTCTCAATATTACCAGTATATGCCCTCCAAGTGACGGTATACTCATCTTTTTGGTTTTCTTCTTGTCCTACATTATTATATATATTCAAAGGTAATTTCTTTGAAATAATATATCTAGAACTATAAGTATCTGAATTCCATACATATTTTCCAATATCAACATTAAAACCAGCTTCATTTCCACGTGGTTCTGACCAAGTATTTGTAATATCTCTACTAGCAGATGAAATATAAGGATTTTCTTCACTAAATTCACTACTACTATTATTATATCCATAGTAATATCCCTTTGTTTTAAAAGTTGCACTTATACTATTAGATTCTACATTTTCATATGCTTCTAAAGGGTATTTTACCTGAATCGAATAACTATTATATCTAGAAACACTTTGAGTAATATTTCCATTATTATCAACAACAGCATCTCTTGTTATTGTTAATACTTTTGTATTTTCATCATAATTACTTGTACAGTTTTGTGAAGTAACTAAAACGCTAGTTGGAGAATATCCATTCAAATCAGGAATTGTAATTTCAGTCATTTGTCTCTTTATCAACAATTCTCTAGCAGTTTCTTCATACTCAATATTAAAATCAAGAGTAATATCCTCAGTACCAATAGCATTAGCAATATCATGATTTGTTGAATATGTATACACTCTTGTTGAAGTTTTACCATACCAATCTGTTTTCAAATTAATTACCTTATTAATATTTTCTGTTCTTGTTCCATCAGTTGATATCCATGTTCCTGTAAGAATAATCTGATTGTTTGTTACACTGTAATTATTTATGTTGTTTCCAATGTCAGCACTTATAGTACCAAAAAACAGCTTTTGCGTTCCATAATTAATTGTATTTAATTCTAATTCAGTAACATCATTACCAATATAATCATTTTTCAAAACTTCATCTTTTATCAATGTTGTTGAAAGATCGAAGTTCTTTCCATTGATTTTTATTTTTCCATTTTCAAGTTTTCCATCAGTAAGGACATTAATATCAAAATACAATGTAGCTTTTTTATCAATGTAATTACACGTACCATCATACTTTTCCGCATATCCATCACCATCTAAATCTTTAATAAAAAAGCTATTAAATTTGACATACTCACAATTATCAATGTTTGCACTATCATCATTAACTTCATTATATGTCATTGACCTTCGCGTTTCATTATCCTTAACTGCAACCATTTTTAAATTGTTTGTTTTAGTTAAATAAAAACAAATTACACTCAGTACAATAGTCAATGCTATTATACATATACTAATTAAACTTTTTTTCCTTAGCTTCATATTATCCAAACCCTTATTTTATAAACTTTATTATAATAATTACATCTTTTTTTATTAAAGTAAATGATATTAAAATCTTTATATTCTTTAAATATTAACCTTGCGTAATACTTTCTGACTTTTTTATATTTTGATATCTTTTGCTTTATTTTTTTATTACAAAATAGTACTTTTCCTTACGGAATCAAATAAAAACAAAAAAAAATAGTACCTATAAGTACTATCCCATTATTACTCTCTCTATATTTTTAATTACTACATATCCTTTTGATTTTATTTCTCCACGTAACATAACATTTTCAAAATCACTTCTTAAAATCCTATCAGCAGTATCATCATAAGCCCAACACTCAATTACATTTTTATCAACTGTTTTTAACCATAATTTAATTAATGATTTATGAACTAACACATCTCCATATATAAATCTAAATTCCCCTAGTTTAATAATTTTTCCTAGTAAATAAACTTCATTCATTATTTCCCACACAATAAAATAATTTTTCTGTCAAGTTTTTCACATTAGCTATTTTTATATATCCTATGTGACCTGTTATGTATCTATACGCTTCTTTAGATGAGAGTTCTTCATCTTTTATATATTTTTTTACTTTTTTTAGTTTTAATTTCAAATTTCTTTTTCCCCTATCACGAATTTTCAATCTATTTGTATTTATTTTATATCCACAAAAATTCACCCCATTTTTGCTTTTTATAATTTGAGTTTTAGAATTTAATTGTAATTTTAAATTTTCATTTAGAAAATTCCTTATTTTGTTTAAAATTTCAACAGCTTCTTTTTTAGTCTTAACTAAAACCAATGAATCATCCATATATCTAAAATAATACTTACATTTCAATTTGTGTTTAATATATTGATCAACCTCATTCAAATATATATTTGCAAATGTCTGACTTGTATAATTTCCAATTGGTAATCCTTTCTCTCCTTCGCTTGAATAAATTATTTTATATACTAAATTCATTAATCTTTCATCTTTTATTTTTCGTTTTAAAATTTCAACTAAAATCTTTCTATCCACATTTTGAAAATATTTTGCTACATCCATCTTCAAAATATAATATTCTCCCCATATTCTATCACAGTGCTTCATCGTTTTTTGAACGTCTAAAACAGCACAATGCATTCCTTTATTTTTAATACATGCATATGACGTATTTATAAAACTTTTTATAAAATATTCTTTTAAAAAGTTATCGACTAACCATCTATGGACAATTCTGTCAATATATCTAGATACTTGTATTCTCCTCCTTTTAGGAACTTTTACATAAAAAATTCTATATCCACCATGTTCATATGTACCATTTTTTAATTGTTCATATAACCATTGTAAATATTCTTCTTTTTTTAAATTAAATAAAACCACATCTTTCTTAGTCGTTTTTCCTTTTTGACTTAACTTATGCGCCCACTCCAATTTTTCATAAGTTAAGTTTTTTTCAAATTGATTTCTTATTGTTTTGGGCATAATATTTTACCAATCCTCCCACTATTTTTCCTATTTCATATATTAAATCAATTGAAACTTTAAATTTTTTTTCATCTATCCACCTATTATTTTTCATTATTCGCAAATAAATTCTTTGTGTATTTAATTCAGCATCAATTAAATTAATGTAATATAATCTTTCTTTTTTTTCAATTTTACTAATATATAAAATATCTCTTAACATTTTATACATTGAATTTTTATATTCTGTACCAATACTAAATTTCTCTGTTCGCGGTAGTTTTAAGATTACATCTAACATATACTGAATATATCTTTCAGATTTTGGTATTAGCGTAAGTTCACTTTCTTTTTTATTTTCCAATCTTTCTTATCCTTTCCAATATGTCTTTTTCCGTTTCTGGAAAATTTAAACATTCTTTACAATCTAAACATGTTCTAAATTCATTAACATCTTTGCCATCGTTTTTATATAATTCTTCTATTTTACTTTCCTCATTTTTTACATAAATTATAAAAGATAAATCATTTTCATTTAATAAACGTATGTATTTTTCAACATTTCTCACAGGAAAACCGACTTTACAAATTCGGTCTTTCATACAAGTTGTTTTTAGTCCTAACACATCATGCAACACTACCGCATCCTTTCCAATTGCAATAAAAAATATACCACTTTTTATTAATATAATTTTTCCTTCATTTTTTTCTTGCAATTTTTCAATCTCTTCTGATAATTTCATTTTTTCACTCCTTTTTCTACTATTTCTTTTAAAACGCATACAAAAAGCAACAAGCTCATTTATAATTAGCTGTTGCATTTATAAAATTATTACTCAATTTTTTTCTTCACCACTTACTTTTAAAATGTTAGATTACGTATATTCAACTAAGTTTACTAATACATAATCTAAATGATACATTTTTACCTAAATTAGGAAGGAATAATTCTCTTTAATATCTAATATGCTACTGTATATATTCCTTAAAATATATAATCTGAACTAATATTAGAGTAAGCGCGGAACCCAATGTTGTTGTTACTATTGTTCGGATTGTTGTTGTTACGGTTAGATGCTGGATTATTAGAACCATTGTTGTTGTAATTGCCACCACGATATCTGCGGTTGTTAGAGCCGTTGCCCTCTGAATTATCCCTAATTTATTTTAATTAATAAGATTCCTCTTATTGATTAAAATCATATTTAAAATTATTTATGACATCATTAATAATTTATACGCACCGTTTAAAGTTTATATATAATAAATATAAATGTCAATACTTTTTATGGGATTTTGGAAAAAAAAGTATGTAAGAAAATAGCCTTTTCTTTTTCTATTTTCCTACATACTTTTTTTCTTTTCCCTGTCAATGGTGTCATGATAAATTTAACCGCTATGCTCCAAAATTTATCATGACACCATTGACACTTTTGCAATATTTTCTCTGCATTAATTTAATATTTTTCTATGTTCTACCCTAAAACTACCACGACCTCTTTACAGTGTATCGCCATCAGTGCTCAGTGCTACTTTATATAAAAGTAAGCGCGGAACCCAACGTAGTAGTTACTATTGTAGGGAAAGTCGTTGCCACGGTAAGACGCTGGATTAGAAGAACCATTGTAGCCGTAATAGCCACCACGACATCTGCGGTAGTTAGAGCCGTAGCCCTCTAGTGTCCAATCCCATACATTTCCTGCCATGTCATATATATTATTTGCTTTACTATACTCTGTACTTCCTGATGGTATTCTTGTTCCACTACTTGCATTCTTTGTTGAGGTACTTCCACTTATATTTGTTTTATATTCAAATGTACTATTATTATAATTTCCCCAACTTGTTGAATCCTTCATCTCTGCATATGTTTTTGCTCCACTATCTACTAACCACTGCAATGTTTCATCCCACAAGCATCCCCATATCATACTTGTACTTACATTTACATCTGTACTCATTCTTTTTATTTTTTTATATTCTGTATACCAATTTTGACTGCTTATACTTGTATTCATTCTTTGCACTACTGGCTCATCTGCTGACAAATTTCCTGTTTCATATCTTCCTATATAAAACCCTCCATATTTTTCTATTGATTTTATCGTTTCTTCAAACTCATCTTGCAGTTCATCTAAAAATAATTCCTTTGTCATTCCCTGCATTCCATATCTTGAAAAATATTTCTTATTATCATAATTAGATAACACACCAGGTTCATAATTACTATTTGTATATGTACTTCTTCCTGTATCACTAAAACTATACAATTTACT
This sequence comes from uncultured Clostridium sp., assembly GCA_900556975.1. GTDB lineage: Bacteria > Bacillota > Clostridia > TANB77 > CAG-508 > UMGS1994. The sequence goes on from USQZ01000039.1 coordinate 13,944, forward strand.
CTTTTTCTTTCCATTTGCATCTGTTTCATATATCCTGCTTACATCTGGCACTGGCACCCACACCCATTGGTTTCTTGTACATGATTCATCCCATGCATTATCATTTGTTACAGCTGTCGTTCCTTCATATATTACAAACCCTGTATTTACTGTATGTTCTCCATCTGCACCTGATGCTACATATCCCTTTGGCACTGGCACTGCAACATTTGCCGTATCATACACTATATCTACATTTTCTAAATCCCATTTACTTGTATCAACTGCTTGTACTGATGTTGAATCACTTTGAGTACTTACGTTGCTATTGTTTTCGCTATCATCTTTTGCATTATCCTCATTTTGAGCTACTTCTTCATTTGATTGACTTTCATCAGATTTGTTATTTCCTTGTTCTGCACTTGCTTGTGGCAAATTTTCTTTTGAAATAGCTCTTTTGCTTCTTAAATTTAGCGAAATAATTAACACTGATACTAAACAAATAATAATCAATATTATAATCACTGCTATAATCAATTTTTTATTTTTCTTCATTCGTATTCTCTTTTCACATAAAATAACCTTTCAATATAATTTTATATATAAAAATATATTTTGTAAAGGTAAAAAAAAAACATTTTTCATTAATCCAAACGTAAAAGAACATTATATTTATTTTCTTGTTCCTTGCTAAAAAATTTTCCCACCACTAAACTTCGTCTAGCAGGCTAATGAAAAACTTTCAAACTGCACGTCGCTCGGAAATCAAATATAATGTTCTTTCTTTTTTACTACATATTTATTACTAATCTTCCAATTTTATTTCTAATATACTTTTCAAGTTTTTCCATAAATACACTTGGTTCTATTTCTTTTTTGGCAACCATGTCTAGACCTTTTTCCCAGCTCGCTGTTAGGTCTGGGTTTAGCATGTCTGGCATTGATGCGAATACTACGTCGTAGATTGCTTCTCCTTTTTCTGTTGGTGTTATTATTTGTGTTTTAGGATTTATTGCTATGTAGTTTATTCTTTCTAGTTTCTTCATTATCTCTGCTCTTGTTGCGCTTGTGCCTATTCCAGCTCCTTTTATTTGTTCTCTTAGTGCTTCGTCTTCAATTAGTTTTCCTGCGTTCTCCATTGCAAGTATCATTGATCCTGAGTTGTATCTGCTTGGTGGTGATGTTTCTGCTTCTTTCGTTTCTAATAAGTGAATTGGTATTTTTTCTCCTTTTTTCAAGGCTTTTAGTACGTCCATGTTGCTTTCTTTTTCTTCTGCTTCGCCTTTTAGTACGTCTAAGTATCCTCTGTTTACACATACCTTTTCATTTGCATAGAATTCCTCATTTTCAATTTTTATTGTTACATTTATTTTGTTGTATTCTGCTGGTGGATAGAAAATGCTTAAAAATCTTTTTACAATTAATATGTACACGTTCTTTTTTAGGTCTGATAATGCGTCATAGTTTTCAAATCCTTGTCCTGTTGGGATTATTGCATAGTGGTCTGTTATTTTTGCATCGTTTACGTATTTTGTTTTTGTCAGGTCTGTTGGGTATTTTTCTGCTGACATTTTGGCTAAAATTTCTTGTACTTCTTGGTTTTTAAAGCCTTTTGCTATTCCGTTTAAGTTCTTTGTAATTACTTTTGCAATTGCAGTTGATAATACTCTTGCGTCAGTTCTTGGGTATGTTACTAGTTTCTTTTCGTACAATTCTTGAATTATTTCTAATGTTTGGTCTGGTTTGATTTTGAATCTTTTTGTACATTCATTTTGAACTTCTGCTAGGTTGAATAGTAATGGTGGATTTTCTTTTTGTTTTGATTTTTTTACGTTTTCTATTATTGCGTCTTTGTCTTTTATTGAGTCTATGAATTTATTTGCTACTTCTTGCTTTTTGAATCCTGTTTCATTATATAGGTGTGGTGATTCAAACATTTTTGATTTTTCTGTTGATTTCCATTCTGCTCTGAAAAAGCTTTCTTCACCAAATTCTCCTGATATTTTATAATACTTGGTTTTCTTAAAATTTCTAATTTCTCTTTCTCTCGATACTACCATTCCTAAAACGCATGTCATTACTCTTCCTACTGCGATTGAAACTCTTTCTTCTTTTATTTGGTTTGCTACTCTTCTTCCAAAGATTATTGATAGTAGTCTTGAAAAATTAATTCCAATTAGGTAGTCTTCTTTTGCTCTTAAATATGCTGAATCGGCTAGGCTATCATAATATGATTGGTCTTTTGCTTCTCTAATTCCTTTTAAAATTTCTTCTTCTGTTTGTGAATCTATCCATACTCTTTTTATTTGTGCATTCGGATTTGGATGTGCCATCATTAGTACTAGCCTTTGTATATATTCTCCTTCTCTTCCAGAGTCACCTGCGTTATATATTTCTGAGATGTCTTCTCTTTTCATTAAACTTTCTATTACGTTAAATTGGTTCTGTACTTGTGGTATTATTTCATATTTCCATTCTTTTGGAATGAATGGTAATGTGTCTAGTCTCCATTTTTTTAGGTTTTCGTCATATTTTTCTGGGTATGACATTGTTACTAAATGACCTACGCACCATGTTATTATCCATTCGTCTGATTCAAGGTATCCATTTTTTCTTGTTGTATTAATTTTAAGTGCTTTGGCGAATTCCATTGCTACACTTGGTTTTTCTGTTACTAATAATTTTTTAGCCATTTACTAACTTCCTCTCTTTTTTTCGTGATTATTATTATATAACAAAACTTTATAGAACTAAAGCACTTTTATTTATTTTAGTGTATAAAAAGAAAAATACATATTAAATTTTTGAATCACCGCGCAGCGACCAAAGGAACGAAACGCA
>USQZ01000040.1 GCA_900556975.1 uncultured Clostridium sp.
TAGTTACGTTTAATTTTCCATCACTTTCAGAAGTAGTAAATTTTACTACTTCTTCATTTAATTCATAATCATTTGGGCTTTTTACTTCTTTTACCACATATGTTTTATCTACATATAATCCTGTTAATGTTAATTTTCCATCAACACCTGTAACTCTTGTTCTTGCTTCTTCATTTCCATCTTCGTAAACTGCATATGTTGCTCCACTAACTATTTTTGATTTATCCTTTTGATATTTTGTTAGTTCTAAATCATATTGTTTAGCAATCATAAATCCAATTTTATTTGGTTCAGTTTGTGTTCTATATTTTCCTTCTGTTGTATCTAAGCTAAAATATACAGCATGATGGCTATATGCAACTTTATTATAAGATAAACCTTCTGGAATATTTATGTTATATGATATCGAATGTTTTTCACCTTTAGCTAATTGATGCTCCCCTAAATCTATTAAGTAACTCTTAACTTTAGAAAAATCTGATGGTGTTTGTGTCCATCCATTTTGCGCATTTGTTAAGTCTTGTGTAGCTTCTCCATTTGTTGAATAATAAACTTTTGCTACATCTTTTAATGCAGTTGGTAATTGAATTCCTTCATTTGTCATTGTAGCTGTGAAAGTTGAACCCATCTCTTGACCATTTATGGTATATTTATTACCTTCAAATGGCTCTCTTCCTAGGATTTTAACTTCACTAATTGAACTTGAATAATTATTATTTATCTCAACATTTACTGTTGCATTTCTTCTCTCTTTGCTTACAATCGCTATTTGTGGTGCAACTACTGTGCTTTCATTTTCATCATAATTTGTTGCAACTTGGTTTGTTAATAATGAATTTGGTGAAATTAAGCTTAAGCTTACAGTTGATTTATTAACTTTTTCTTTTTGATTTAAGTTGTCATTAACATCATAAATATCTTCTACCGGATTATAATAATCCACTCCATTTTCATTACTTGCATATAATTCAATACTTTCCGTTGTTGTCGCAATTCTTGGATCTGGTGTAATACTACAATTTACCTTTAATGTAAATGCTGTTGGATTTGGATTTGATGTAATAATTTTTATAAATCTTTCTCCATTTTCCTCATATGATTCATAACTCATCACAGTAACTGATGAATTACTTGACTCCACTGAACTTACATCTATATCAATAATATCTTTAGGTAATTTTACTAAAAATGCCCCATTTTGCCATTTCTCTTGGTTTGCATTTTCATCTCCTTTTGTCTCAATAGTAATTTGCATATTTTTCTCTGTTTCTTGAGTTGATATTGCACTTTTGCTTATACTTACATTTGCTAAAGAATATGGTGCTTCATAATATGCACTATGTGTATCTGTATTTATATAATTATCTCCAACATATCCTGTTAATGTTGATTTTATGTATTTCAAACTATCAAATTGCTCTCTTGTATAATTTGTTGTTATATATTCATCATCTAATTTTTTAACATGATAAACATTTAAAGAACTACTAGGATTTGTTTCACTAGTCACAATTTTTATATGTTTTACTTCGGTACCATATTTATATGGATTACTCTCTGAATATTTACTCCAATCATCTTTTGTAAACTCATGTAATAAATTATCTGATTCAGCATCATAAACCTTAATCCAACCATCTTCACCCAATAAGTTTACTGGATTTCCAAAATAAATCCCTATATTAGTTGTTATATTTTCCATACTCTCTGTAGTTGAATCTGCTTTTATAAATTGATCAGATACTTGAGTTTCTCCATCTTTCGTCTCTTTCATTATCATTCCTGTAGATTGTCCATCACTTCCTGTAGAGCCATACCATTCTACAATATATGTATCATTGTTTTCTTCTGTTGAAAGCTCATTATAAATCTTCAAAGGATTTTTCTTGGAAACAATATACTTCCATGAAGGATTACCCATATACTTTCCAACTGTAACATCAAAACGTGCTACTGTACCTGTTGGTTTAGAATATGTTAATACAATTGTTCCATTAGCTATATTAGATTTGTATGAGTTAGTAAATTCTGTATTCGTATTATTATACCCTTCATAATATCCCTTTACAGGTATTTTTATTTCTACTGTATCATTTCCTGTTGCATTATATGCATCAAGTGAATATGTAACCTTTAGTTTCACTTTATTATATCTATTCTCATAATATGTTCCATCATAACATTGCTTACTTACTGTTCCATCAGTATTTAATTCAGTTAATTTCTCTGCTTGAAAAATTTTTGTAGCTTCATCATATGTAAAAGTAACATTTGAATCAACTACTTCAACTTTAGCTGGATCATATCCATTCAATTGTGGAATTGTTCCTTCTAAATGAGCTTTTGATAAAATTAATTGATTATTTGTTTCCTGCATACCAATATCAAATTCAAACACAGCTTGTTTATTCTCTTCATCTACAACGTTCGTATTATCTTTTGATTGGTTTAAATTTCTTTCATTTGCTATATAACTTGGTATTTCAGCTTTTGTCGTTCCATACCAATCCATATTAAATTCAACAGTCTTGTTTATTTGTGTTCTTGTTCCATCAGCTGCAACATGTGTACCTGTCAATGTAATAGAATTAACTTTGCTCATCTTTGTTGTATCATTTCCAATTGCAGCAAATTTTTGAGAATCATATGAATAATCCCCAGTTCTTACAATACCTGTTAATAACTTTTGAGTACCATTATTTATTTGATTTAAAGAAATTTGTTTTGTATTATTAGAAATTACATTATCTTTTACTTCATTATCTTTTGGAATTGCAGTCTGCAAATAGAAGTTATCACTGTTAATCGTTATAACCCCATTTTCTAAATATCCATTTGTAAGTACATTAAGCTCCATGTACAAAGTATCTTCTTTTCCAACTTGCTTACATGTACCTTTTATTTTCTCAGCATATCCATCATTGTTTATATCTCGTAAGAAAAACGCACCAAATTTAACATAGTCTGTACCATCTACACTTGAATCAGCATCAGTGAATTGACCATACGTCATTGCACGAGCCAACTCACTATCTGGTGTAAAATTCTTTTTCTTCGTACCTTCTCCTTTACTTGATACTATGGCAATAGCTATAATTACTGCCACCAATGCAATTGCAATTCCACCTGCAATTAATAAGCTTTTCTTTGTAATCTTCTTTCCAAATTTCTTCAACATAATCATTACTCCTTATATATTTATAATTTATATATTAAAGAGCTTTTTCTAAACGTCAATGCCACAAAATTCTAAAATTCGACAAAAAATTAACCTCAAAGACAAAAAAAAGTTACAAACACCTAAATATAAGCATTTGTAACCCTCTTTTAATTCTAAAATCCAATTTATCTCGTTTACTTATCTTTTTAATTACAAATCATCAACAAAACCCCAATAAACCAGCGGAAACACTTGATTCAATTTATTTAATTTTAAAATAATCCACAGGCATTTTTTATATTAAGAAATTTATCCACAATAAAGAAGAAAAACACATATAAAATTTTTAAATCACCATGCACCGACCAAAGGAATGAAGCACTCTTCTTAAATTTGAAAAAACTTTTTGTCCATTACTAATCTGTATAAGAAAAAGAAAAACACATATAAAATTTTTGAACCACCGCGCAGGGGCCAAACGAACGAAGTGAGTTCAATTGAAGCATTCTACCTGAATTGAAAATAAGGATGTCATAAAAACATCCTTATTTTCAAATTTCGAGGAATGCGACAGCAAGGTGTGAAAAAATTTTGATATATGTTTTTCTTTATACTATCACCCATTATTTTATAAATAAAAAAGAAGAGTGCATCAACGTCTCCATCGACACACTCATCAATTTTAAACCTCTATAAATTTAACCATTACTTCTCATCAGAAGCAATATCGTCATCATCATACTTAGTCTTCTTAACTACCATAACAACCGTAATTATCATAATAGTTATAGCTGCGACAATCAACACTCCTAATATAACTCTTATAGCCACATTAGCTTTTTGTCTTTGTAAACTCAAACCTGTAGGTTCAGAGAATGTAATTGTATCTTTAGCAGCATATGCATCTCTCTCAGTAGTTACACTCTCGTTATTTGCAAGTTTCGTAGTCTTTGGTTGGAACTCATAAGTAACATTACCCTGAGCATCCTTCTTAGCAACCTTATCGTAACCAGCTTCATAAGCAGGTTTTTGTTTAGCAATCATGTTAGCATTTCCAGGGATAGCTTCTGTATCTCTTCTACCAACTGGGTTACTATACATTACAATCTCAACTAAGTTATCATAGTTCATATTCTTAATAGCATCTTCACTACCTTGAGATGTAGTAACGATTGTCATTGTTGCCTTAGACTCATCAGCATTTACTGACTCTGGTGTTAATTCTTTAGTAATATTTGAGTTATATTTACTTCTTGTTTCAGAAGCAATACTATCATCTACTGTACTGTACATCTTTAATATCTTACTACTTACTATTGGTTTAATTACACCATCCGCTGTAACATCAGTTTTTGGTTGACCATCCTCTGTCTCAGCTCTATAGTATGTAATCTCTCTTTCGTCAACTGACATTCTTTCGTTGTCAGATACTACGATGTTATTCTTTCCAGTTGCAACATAAGCTCTTTCTTTATCATCTTGTAATTTATCATCTGCAACACTATTTCCAACATAAGCAACACTTGATAATTTATTCTTTCTATCAGCCTCTGAAGATTCTGACCAGCTTTGGTTAGCAACATTTTCTGTATCATCTTTACTTATGCTAATATCATTATCAACATAATCTACTAACTGATCTACTGTAGTCTTAACAACTACATCTCCAGCCTCATCTTTATAAGCAAATTTATATTTATTTGTTAAATCATCATTCTTTGTAGCTTCAGTTCCGTTTGTATAGTAATGTAATCCGACATATTTACCATATTGAATTCCCTTACCAGTATTGAATGGTGATAAATCACCTTCAGCTAAATCTGCACCTGATTCATAATTTGTAGCTAAATTATATAATGTTTGTGCATCTTTAATTTCTGAAACTTTCTTAGTTGTATAATCAACTTCTGATTTGTTTATTACATCAATCTTATAAGTTAATTTTACTTGTAATCCTCTTAAGTAACTTGCTTCAACTGCTATATATTTGAAACCTTGAGTTCCAGCAGTTAATAATGATTTATTAATTTCTGTAATCTTATCAGCTCTTACTGTTGCATCACTTGAAGTTGTATCTCCAGATTTAATAATATTACCCTCATCATCACATGTTACTGTAAGAACTACGTCTTTTCCGTCATTCTTTAATAGCTCAATCTTGTTAATTTCTTTTTGAATATATAATCTTGTCTCAGGTCTTCTTGTTAAACCGAAGTCAATATTAGGAATTATATAATTGTGTATATCTTTTGCATTCATATCCTTAGATCCTTCAGTTGTACTTACATTTGGTTGATAATTGATTTCTTTTTGATTTTCAATATCAACAACGAACTTAGCTGTATTAGCTACCATTGATGTTTTATCCATCAATTCTTTTTTGTTGTCATCACTTTGTAATAATTGTTTATATTCATTTGTTAAGTTTGTATCTTTTTCATCAACATATCCAGCTAAAACTTCTGCATTCTTATTTGTTATTGTTCTTGAATATGCATCAACATTAAGTCTTCTTGGCTCATAATCTCTAGCATCAGAAACTCTTGCATTATTCAATGCTGTAGCTTGTGTGCCATTACTTAAATCTTGCCATTGGTTATTCAATGTTGATCTTACATTGTCTGCTGAAAGAACATCACTATCAGCTGTTCCATTAACTGTTCCATCTACAGTACCACTGTAAATTTCACCTTTATCATTCTTCTTAGCAGGATCATTTGTCATATTTGCTTGATATGCAGTATTCTTATAATCTTGTCCATTGTATTTTAATGTTTCTTCTTTATTACCGTATTCAAATCTTACAACATAATTTCCTGATAAGAAATCTTTGAATTCATATTCACCTTTATCATTTGTTACTGCTTTTGATGTATATGTACCATTGCCAAATGATTTGTCTGGCCAGATGTATTCAAACTCATAATCAAGAGTATTTATATTAATAATCTTGCCATATAGTTTTCCACCTGGTTGTAAATCTTTTGGATCAACGCTAATCTTTTCAACTAATTGTACATCAACATTTGGAATTAATTTTTCTCCACTATCGTATACACCATTAGCTTCACCATTATCGTCTCTTCCATCTTCCCAAACAACACCGTTTAACTTTCTTACATCGTCTCCATTCTTTACTGTTACTCTTAATACTGGTGCTGCTTCTGTATCATCTTCAAAGAATTTAGAATCTAATTTTCCATTAGAATCTTTTGCAGCTAGATTAATATTATCTGGTGCTGAATCTCTGTCGACTCTACCTGAAATTTGTCCAGCTTTATATCTTGTTGTTTTATGTCTTGCTAAAGCTTCTTCTGTATATACTGATGTAAATCTTGAAACCTCAGCAATATTTGATTTTTCATTTAGTAAATTATCTCTGCTTGCTTGCTCTGAATTTTGTATCTTGTCATATCCTTCTTTATCAACTTCATATGTGATATAAACTTCAAAGCTTTCTCCAGGTTCAAGTGTTAATTTATCATCAACTGTTTTTTTGTTTCCAGCCAATGCACTTAATCCTGAACATTTTGCAACTTTATAACCTCCGTTTTCAGGAAGCTTTTCAAATGTTAAATCTCCAGTTGCCTTATCATTATCTCCCAAGCCATCAATGTATTTATTCTTTAAGTCATCTTCTTTATTCCAGCTATATAAATCACTGTATGAATTATTAGCTGCTAACTTTCTATAGTATGGTGTTTCAGCAACAGTCTTTTTCTCTCTTGCAGTATCTTTTTGATCTGCAGTTGATATATAAGCCTCTACCTTCTTACCATCTGTTTCTAAACCAACCATTGAGAATGACTTATCATAGTAATCCATAAACTCATTGATTGATACATCTGTAAATTCAGATGTGTTATACAATTGAATTTTGTATGTTACAAATAATCGTAACTCTGATCCTTCTTTTATAGCTTTTACAATTGTTTTTGTAATATCATCTTTTATTGAATCATATGCACTAGATCTATAATTGAAATCTGAGTTATATAATCCAATATTATATGTTTGTTTTCTGTATTCAGGTTGTATTGTTTTATCTAAAGCTTCACCTGTTAATAATCCTAATGAATTATATGTATAGTCTGTTTCTTGCTCATTAACAACTACTTTAGCTTTATATAAATCTTTTAATACACTAACATCTGTATGATATCTTTCAAGTAAACCTAAGTTTATTTGATTGAAATATTCATCAACTGGTTTGTATGCATTTTTCAAAATTGTTATATTATCATAATTCTTTTTCTCAATATGATATTTAGTTTCATAAGGGAATACTAATCCCGCTTCTGAAGTTCTAGCTGAGAATTTATATTGATCATATATAAATCCTTTATCATCATGTGTTACTAATGTTGAAACTTTCTTAGTATATTCACTACCAACATCTTTTGAAGTATAACTTAATGAAGCTTCTTGATTTCCTCTATCACCATTTTCAACTTTATTATATTGTGATTGACCAACACCACCAGTTGCTTTACCTTTTGTTGTTCCTTTTGATGTGTCTATTGATTCATCACCATAAAACTCTGTAAAGTAACTATCGAAATCTTTTCTTTCTGCACTATTTTCAACTACATATGAATCATTAGAATAATCAACCTTTGCTGAATTTCCTTTTATTTTTGAATAATCTGAATCAGCTCCAGCTGTTTCAGCAACAGTTTTCTTAAATGCTGCTAATTTTTGATCAACTTTATCTTTTCCAGATGATTTCAAATATTCAGTAGCTTCATATGTTTGTCCATCATATACGAATTCTACATCATAAGACATTACATATTTTGATGTATCTAATCCCTCTTCTGAAGGAACTTGTATTTCTGGAATTTCATATTTTCCTTTATTGATATAAACTCTATTATTTATAAAGTCTATCGTCTTTCCAGAAGCATCCCAAGCAATTGCTTTTTCTCTTTCAACCTCCGTAAGTTTGTTGTTATTCTTTTGGTATTTAACTTTCCAAACTACAATCTCAACACTGTTATCAACAGCATATGACTCTGATTTATCCTTAATTCCTAGTGTTCCTGTAGATTGATCTTTTTGTTCATCTTGATCTATCCAAACCATACCAGAAAGATGAGTTCTTAAATCACGTGGTTCTGTCATTATTTCAAGTTCAACTGGCATTGCAGCTCTTTCTCCATCTAATCCAGAGAAAGCATTTACGTCAATTTTCTCATTTGGTCCAGTTACGTTTGTAATCTTCTGTTGTTCTACTATTTCTCCTGTTTCTTCGTTAACTACATAACCAGTATATAGTTCATATGAACCTTTTGCAGTCATATAGTGGAAGTCAACTTTGAAACTCTTTAGTGCAACTACATCATCTAAATAATCAATTGCTAAATAGAATTCTTCACCATCATATGGGAATGAATATGTATCAGCTGTATCTAAAAATTCTTGTGCTTTTTTATTATGAGCAGCTTCATCTTTATAAACAATTTCGAAGTTTTTATTTTGTACATATATAGATTCTCCTGCAGAATCTAATACTTCTTTTCCTTCTCCGTCAACACCTACTAAAGTCATTTTTGTAATACCTGCAAAATCTACTTTAGCACGATTTCCTTGTTGTGTTGTTCTTCTTTTGTAATTAATCTTTAATGGTCCTACCATATATTTATTTGTATCTGCATCAAAAGTAACTTTTAAATCTGATGACTTTTCAGGACTCATTCCAACATTATAATTAATTTTGAATGTTCCATCATCATTCTTTGGCCAACTTGTATCTCCGCCATTCATTTCTTTAACATAACTTTCGAAGTCTCTAGCTTCTGCTGCAAGTCCACCACTTAAATCATTTGGTGTATAAACGTTTTCAGCTCTTGTACATACTAACCACCATGCATACTGTACATATGAATATACACCATCGCCACCACCACTAGCCGGATTTAATATAGCTACATAGTACTTACCATCAGTACCTTTAACAACATATGTTTCATCACCTATGTTATCAACACCATTTTTTTGATTTTTAACTTTGTATATTATTTCGTCGCCTGCTTTAGCAAATTCTTCTAGTTTCTTTTTAGAGCCATCATATACAGTTTGAGTTCTAGTAAATGATACTCCTGTAGTACCACCAGCTTCGTTACTTCCTGCTTCAGCTAATACCCATGCCTCAGCAGGTGTAGCTACATAAGTTCCTTGATGTGTCCATGTACCTTCATATCCTAAAGGCATACCTTTCGCAGCACACATAATATTAGGATCGTTAAGCAAATTATCATAAGTTATTGAAGGATTACTTCCTAATGATTCATGAGAATATTGTTTAAATATCTCGTAACCTGTTTGTTGTTGCTTTGCTAACCAGCTTTTAACTTGGATAGGTACATCCTTAGAAAGTTTTGTAGCTTCCTCAGCTGTGTATGTTTTAGCAAGTGAAATTAAATCCGGAGATTTCATCACAATTGCAAGGTACGTGAATAGTACAAGTAACATTATTAAAGTTGTTCTTACTATAAATTTCTTTTTGTTTCTCATACTATCACCCCCTTATTCTTTCTATCAATCTGTATCTTAATTACATACAGAGTAATCAATAAGACTATCAGTGTAGTACTAATAATCATTAAGTTAATCATACTTCCACCTGTTTGAACACCAATAATTACATCGGCTTTGCTCAAATCATCTTCATCTTGAGCTTGATTACCTGGAGTAGAATCAATATCACTAATTGCATATTGGTTATAATCTTCTGCAATTTCAAATGTATTGTTTATAATTCCAGTTCCGTCTTCTGTCATCTTCTTTGTTAAAATCAACTTAATTTCTTTTGTATCACCAGGCTGTAATAATACATCTTCTAATTGATTTGTATAAGCATTACCATCAGTAGCAATATACCAACCTGAATTTAATCCTGTATCAAGTTCTAATTCTTCTGGTAAGTAATCAACTATTGATTTTACATATCCTGCAATTTCACCTCTGTTTGCAACAGTTATTGTATATTCTACAAATAATTTTGAAGAATCTGCATATTTAGGATTAATATCAACTTTTGCAAGCTTTGGATTTTCCATTTCATATGTATTTGTTTCTTTATCATTTTGAATTGTAATTCTATTAATGTTTGCATCTAATGATAAATCAAACATACCAGCTGCTACAAATCCGATATCAATATCAGATATACTTGAATCTTTTACACTAATCTTATCTGTAACTGCTTTATAATTTGAAGTTATTGCATCTGAGTTTTTATCAGCTGTAACACCTTGTTTCTTATAATCAGTTAATTGATATTTTGTTGTATCATATTCAAATTTTACATAGTAATCACCAGGTTTAACATTTTCAAATATATATTCTCCAACATTATTTGTAACAACTTGGCTTACTATTTCTTGAGAAGAAATATCACATAATTTTGCAACAATATTTGTCATTCCTTCTTCATCATCATCTTTTTTACCATTTTTGTTTTTATCATAGAATGCTGTACCTATAATTTTATATGTTGAATTTTCATCAACTACTGAATCTGTATTAACAGATCCACCAACTGTTGTAATTCCTTCATAATTAACTACAGGAACATCTTCACTTTCTGTTTCAACAGTCATATCACTACTTTGTTCTGCTGTTCCAACTTCATTAGAAGCAACTGGTTGAAGAATATTTGTTACTTTTTCTGTTTCAACTGTTTCAACATTATTTCCTGAAACAACCCATCCTGTACCAACTACAGCTTCATCAGTTCCTTGTAAGTTTTCAGCACGACATACTAAATTAATTTTAGCAGTCTCACCCGCATAAATTTCAGTTTTTAATGAGAAATCATCTGAAATATATGCATTTACTGTTCTACCGCTGTCAAATTCGCACTTACCAGAAATCATTACTAATCCATCTGGTAAATTATTTGATATATCTATAGTATCATTTGCATTTCCTACATTCTTAATTTCAAGAACATATTCAACATAGTCACCTTCTTTAACATATCTGTTATCAGAATTTGTGTAACTATTAATTTCTAATTTTGGTTTTGCTAAAGTAATATGATTTTCATCTGACATATAAGAAACTTTTAAATCTCCACTTTCAACTGTTGAAGTAGAAACTAAATCTTGTTTTGTTTCTTCCATATCATTTGCTTTAACTGTTACTTTGCAAACTTTTCCTGAACCTAATGAAGAAATATTCCATGTAACTACTCTTGAACTTGCATCATAGTTAGCAGAATTTGAATTATCTCCATCAACATAAGCATTTACAAAATCTAATCCCTCAGGAATAACTTGTCTAACAACAATGTTATTTATATTAGTATTATTTTTATTTGTAACTGTTGTTGCATATGTCATTTCTTCATTTGGTAATATTGGATAACCATCTTTTGTTGAAGTAAGTTCAACATCGATTTGTGAATCATCTATTGTATATTCATTATTTTGTGTTAATGTAATCGCTTTTTCTAATCCATCAGCTTCAACTGTTGCTTCTAAATTAATTGTTCCTTCATAACCTTCTAAAACTTCAAGTCTGAATTGAACTGTTTGTGATTGAAATTCTTTAATTTCTCCAACATTAATTTCTATTCCATTTGAACTTTCTTCATCAGAAACATATCTTGTACCTTCTGGAATATTTGCTTTTAAAACGACATTTGTTGCAGCTGTTCTTCCATCATTTTTAATATTTACTGTATAGTCAATATATTGACCAGCAATAACTGTATCACCTTGAATATTTGTTGACATTTCAGCATTTAATAATGGTGCATTTCCAGTTGTTAAAACAACTTTATCAGCTTCTCCAACACCTTTTGTTCTTTCACCAACATAGTATGTTCCAAATGTTCCAACCATATCTATGTTATTTGTTAAATTTGCTGGTATTTCAAAATCATATGTGAATGATAATATATCACCAATTTTTACATTCTCATTAACAACTATTAAGAATGATTTAACTTTATCTAATGATTCAGGTTCAACTGTCCAACCATTTGATGATACACTTAAATCATCTGTTGCATTTTCATTTTCAGAATAATAAACAGTTGTTGTAAATCCATCAGCTTCTGAGAAAATCTTTGATGTCATCGGAGCTGTCATATTTGTTCCTAAAGCTTCACCTGTCACAATTGATTTGTTTCCATCAAATACTGTTCTACCTAAAATATGAACATCATGCATTTCTTCATCAGTATTATTTATTAATATCATTTTCATTTCAGCTGTTCTGCTATCAGCAAATGTAGCAATTGTATCTTCTTTTCTTCCTTGATCAACTGAAATTAATGAAGCATTATCTTTATAATTTGAAATCATTTGAGCATTTACAAATCCGGTTGGTGCAACTATATTTAAGTCTGTATCATATTGACCTTGTTTGCCAATTAATAAGTATGCTGATGGGGATGTAAGCATATTCCAATCAGAACTCATTACGTAATTTGTTGCATCTTCATTGTAATAATTCATTAAAAGTTTTTCTTTCTTAGATGCTGTATACATATTAGTTATCATATCAGCTTTTAAAATAACTGTTGTACCTTTATCTAAATCACCCATTGTGTATTTTGTTTGAGTTCCTTTTAATGTAATCTTAATTACAACTCTATCTTCTTGATCTCTTAAAGTCTCAATATTTGCAATGTCAAGTTCATCATTTCCATAAAGTAAATTCATATCTTTAATGTTTACATTTTTTACTTCTTTAGGGAAAACCAATTCAAATACTGGATTTTTGTAAACATCACTATTTGCATTACTATTATTTAATGAAACTGTTATTTCAATATCTTCATTATTAACTAATGTACTTAAATCTGTTCTACTTAATGAAACTGTTGCACCTGTTGATGATTCAATTAAATTTGTCTCAACAGTTTTAACTGGCATATCAGTTACAATTCCTTCTTCTAGTTCTGCTGAACCAGTAAAGCTTTCTTGCATACTTCTGAACATTGTTAAATCCATTTTTTCATAAGTAGCTTTTGCAATTGCTTTAGTAGCAACTACATTTAAGATACCCTCACCTGTAGGATTGTTTATCTTCATTACAATCTTACCAATTTTGTTATCTCCAAAATTAATTGTAATGTAACCATCACCATCATCTACAGTATCTTTTGTTAATCGAATTAACTGAGTTCCATTCTCTAGTAAAATTTCAAAGTTACCTGTTTCACCAATTATTGAAACAAGATTATCCTTGTTTACTCTTATCTTATCATAATAAGTATTTTCACCAGCACTTGTTGACGTTGAATATCCATTGCTATAATCATCAACAAAATATTCAGTTCCTTCATTTATTTGTACAGATTTTACTAAATCAACTCTTGAAATGTTTATATCAAATGCACTTTCATATTGAACTATGTATTCTGGTTCATCTGAATTAGCATTTGCATATAAATAACCTTTATTTATATTTTGAGTTTTTCTAGTAACATCATAAGTAACTATATTTGAATTTGCTTGAGATAAATCATATTCTTTGTCAATAGAATTTGAAATTTCTTTTGTACTCTTGCCTGAGAAAATATTAGCTTTTGCAGAAACTGTTGCATTCAATATTCCGCCAGAAATATCTGAATAATCTTCATATTTATATGAAATGATATATTCATCATTTCCTGTATTCATTTGATATTTTCCTTCTTTTTCTGCATTATTTACATTAATATAAACTTTTCCATTCTCATATGACCAGTTCTCAACAGTAAATAATGTATCTCCATTTAGAAGACCATTTGTAAATCCAGTACTTATTGCTGAAACATTAACGTCCTTGATACTTGCTCCATCAACTTCTGGAATTCCAACTTCTAATGAAGTATCTTTTATAGGTAATTCATTTTTTGAATCAGTACCCAATGTTACTTTTAATTGAACTAAAGCCTCTTTTGAACCATCTTTAGTATAAGGAATAAATTTTTCTACATTACTTCCAACAATTAAATTCATATCATTAGAAAGTTCTAAAACAGGTTTTACTGATTTAGTTATAATAGTTTCATTTCCTTCACTATCAACATGTGTTCCTAATAAACTTAATTCAACTCCACCTTGAAGTCTAGCAATATCAACTGTTTCTTCATTTTTAAGTTCAATTGGAATGTAAACTTTAACTTCTGTTCCACCATTAATTTGTCTTAATTTGATTTTACCATCCTCAATTGATTGGATATATTCACCAAGTGAAATATTATCCCTTACCTTAAAAATTTGATTAGCTAAATCTTTAATATCGATTTTTGCATTCTTTAAATAACCTGTTGATTTAACACCAACCGTTATTTCAATTGCTAATCCATCTTGAAGTTTTTGTTCAGACTCTGTATTTTTAACATTATCTGAATCAGAAGGAGTAGTTTCAGTTGTAACATTTGATGGAGTTTCTACTTTATTAGAAGAATCTTCTGTCACATTAGCTTCATTTCCTCCGTTTGGAACTTCTACAGGTGTATCTGCTGTAACATTAGCCTCATCCCCACCATTTGGATTTTCAACTGGTGTATCTGATGTTACGTTAGCTTCATCACCACCATTTGGATTCTCAACTGGTGTATCTGATGTTACATTAGCTTCATCTTCACCATTTGAATTATCGATTGGTGTTCCAACTTGTTCATCAACCTTTCCTTCGTTTTCTGCGTTACCAACTAATTCATTCTCTGCCTCTAAATTTGGTATCGTCTTTGCTTCATCTGTTGAATTACTCTCCTCCGTGTTATTAATCATAACAAACTGAGCAGAATAGTTAACATCATCTTCTGGCTCAACAGCATAAGAAACAAGAGCAGTACCCAGAGTAGCAAAATTGCTAAACACAAGCATGAATACAATTAAGCTAGCCACGGCTTTTTTCTTAATTTCTTTCATCATTGCACATTTACCTCCGCAAATATATTGACTTTTTTAACTATTCGCCTTTTATTTTAAAGATATTTTGAAATATGTCAATTAAAATTTTTTCCATTTTTTGAAATTCATATTTCATAACAATATTCTCTTGTTACGGAAATTAATACATTATAGCTAATTTTACATTTTGATTAAATTTTTTAACTAATTTTATCGATAAGGCTCATTTGGTTTACATATTATTTTTATGGAAACCATTTTCTATGAATTTCGAAAAAATATCCACAGCTTTATGCACCACTGTGGATAAATTTTAAGCACACACTTAATCAAAAAAGAAAAATACATATAAAATTTTAATATGTATTTTTCTTTATACTATTAACGTTTTTTCTTAATTACGTAAATGCCTGCTGTTATTGAAATCATTATCAATAGAATACTTCCTGCGATTGCAACATATGGAACTTCACCAGTTCCTACTGCTATGATTAAATCTGCTTTGCTTTCGTTATCTGATTTATCTTTCTCATCAAATCCAGCTTCATTTTCTGTAATAATGCTTGCAACATTTTCTTTTGTTCCGATATTGTTATCTCCATTCTGCCATCCTAGAACTATTTGATATTCTCTACTTTCTCCTGGTTTTATCTCATCTGTTTCAATACTTGCAGTTGTTTCATTTATTGTCCAGCCTGGATTGTTGTCTGCTATCATCGTCATTCCGCTTGGGATGTTTTCCACAATATTTGCTTTACCAGTTAATTCGCTGTCATTTGTTACTTTAATCTTGTAAACTACTTTAACATTTGCATTTGAAATATTCTTTCTGTGTACTTCAACTTTTCCTAAGCTTCCGTTGATTTGTGTTTCTTGTCCGTCTACAATTACACTTGCAATCGTTTTATCAACTCTTAAGTTGAAGATTAACTTTCTATAATAGTAATTTACGTATGTTGTATTCTCTACAATATCTTTTCCATTTTCATCTTTTGTTACTGTAACTATCATCTTGCCTTCTTTATTCTCTGGTACTTTAGCAATTTCATAGTATTTAATATCCTTTTGCTCTGTTGTGTACTCGTCATTTTGGTGTCCTGTAATTTCTATTTCATCTGCTAATTTTTCTTTTGTATCTATGTCATAGTAGTTAACTATAACCTTTGCTGGTCTCT
>USQZ01000041.1 GCA_900556975.1 uncultured Clostridium sp.
ATGCTTCAATCGAACTCACTTCGTTCGTTTGGTCCCTGCGCGGTGATTCAAAAATCTAATATGAAAGTTTTCTTTATATATAATTTTATGTTATTTTTTATATTATTTGTTATAACTATCTAAAGTTTCTTTCAACTTATCAAGCTCATCTCTAGTTAAAGTAATACCCTTTCCCATTTTATCATGATTCTCATTCCAATCACGCAAATCATATTTTGGCTCTCTATCATTCCAACTTACTAAATTAAGTTCTTTGCTCCATCCTTTATCAGTTGTTGATAATACTCCTATTTTTTCTACTATTTCGTACTTAATCTCAGGCATAATTATTCTCTCCTTCTCCGTTTTTCTTATTTTATATATCTTTTTTATTTATTTGTAAATACCTTTTTATTAAATTCTAATTGTTGCTCCAATTATTCCTGCATCGTTCTTTAATTTAGCAAGTTCTATCTTGGGCATTGCCATACTATTAAATCTGCTATTCTTTTGACTTATTTTTTCTATAAGTCTGTCATAGACTGGGTTTCCTTCATAATATGAGAAGCTTCCACCAAGTACTACAATTTCTGGTTCGAATATGTCTATTAAATTGCAGATTCCTATTGATAAGTCTTCAATAAATTGTTCTACTACTTCTTCTATTTTCTCATTATTAAAATCTAATAATTGTTCTCTTAAATATTGTCCAGAAAAGTCGTTGTCTATGTCTAATACTTCAGCTATTTTATTTCTAAATGCTCGTATTGATGCATATGTTTCAAAGCATCCTCTTTTTCCGCAAGAACATTGCCTTCCACCTTTGTTTATTACCATGTGTCCAAATTCAAATCCTGAAAATCTCTTTGGCACTAGCATTTGCCCATTTATAAATGCTGCTCCTCCAATTCCTGTTCCTATACATAAAAATACACCATCATCATAATCTCTCATTGCTCCATAATGTTTTTCTGCTAATGCTGCGCATTTTGAATCGTTTTTTATTTGCATTGGTAAGTTTATATATTTTTGTAATTCTGCTATTAAATCAAAGTTTTCTAGTCCTAAATTTGTTGCTTGTTTAATTATATTGTCGCTTATTGTTCCTGGTGAAGCGATTCCTATAAATTCTATATCATTTAAATCTACATTTGCTTCGTCCATTACTTGATTTAATAATTCGATTATTATTTTTACAATGCTTTCTTTTACATTTATTCTATCTTCTCTTGTTAGATTTCTTTCTTCTATGCTTAATATCATTCCGTTTATTTATTAATCCAACTCCTACATGGCTTCCGCCAATATCAATTCCTATTCTCATACTTACATCCTTTCTTTATATAACGTTAAAAAGAAGACGCATACCACGTCTTCTTTTTTTACATATATGAACTACTAAACATAAATCCACCCATATATACCTGAATACATGGTACTAATACTACGCATACGAAGAATATCAAAACAACACCAACAAGTATGTAACTTACTTCTGGTAGTACTTTCATTATTCTTTGTAAGATTGTATCAATATCTGATTCTATAAATTCCATCAACTTGTCCATCATCTTTGGAAGGTCTGTTTGCATACCTACTTTTAACATTTCTGCAGACATTGCATTTCCAAATCCTGAGTCCTCAAATGGCTCAACCCATGATTTACCTATTAAACAGTTATTTATTGATGTTTCTAGGATGGACAGCATAACATTATTTTTTGCTACGTTTTTACTAACTTCCAGAGCCTGCTGAATTCTCATTCCGTTTTTAAGGTTTAGCGAAATCGCTTTCATAACTCTTGAGAAGTCAACCGCATATATTAATGGTCCAAATATTGGTGCTTTGTATTTAAATAAGTGCCATTGATATCTTCCCTTTGGTGTTCTAACATATGCCATTATTGCAATTACAGCTATTGTAATTAATGCTACTGGATAATACCACCAATATTTCAAAGAATTTAAAAATTCAGAGAATTTTTGTGTTATCCATGGCAATTGTTCTGTTGATCCCATTGAATCAAATACCTTTTGAATTGTTGGGATAATGAATATTGTTCCACCAATTAATAGTCCTAACATTCCAACGAATTGTATTACGTTTGGAAGTACTATTTTCTTAACTCTTTTTGCAAGAGCATTTGATGTTTCCAGATATTCCATTGCTTGTTCAAGTGATTTTACCAATGAACCTGATAGTTCACCAACTTTAATCATATTTACATATATTACTGGGAATATATCTGAATAATATTCCATTGTAGTATACATGTTTTCACCAGATTCAACACCTGCTAAAATATCCTCTAATATTGATTTGAATTTAGCATTTTCTGTTGAAGATATAACTGTTTCTAAAGCATGTATATTATTGAAATCTGCTTTTTTCAATAGCAAGAAGTTTTGTGTAAATATAATAATATCTCTTGTTGTTATTTTGTGTCCTCTGTTTTTAGAAATTTTCTTACTTTGTGCTGTCATGCTTTTTGTTTTCTTAGCAGAAGAATTACTATTGTATATTAATCTAACTTGATCTGGTGATAAGTCTCTTAATATTTCTTCTGAAGATCTATGTTTCTTTACAGGTTGCTTGTTTGCCGTTACTTCAAGAGCTTGTTGAATGTCTATTGGAGTTAGTCCATTGTTTTTTAGCATTTTGTATAATTCTTGCTTTGTAACACCATTTACTGTATTTTTTATCATTTGGCCTGTTCTGTTATCTATTGCTTTGTACTGAAAAGCTGGCATATTTCACCTCCGCGAATTATATTATCTTCCTATTTTTAATTGCATAATAGTTTTATCTAATGTGTCATAATTTTTCTCTTCGATTTGTGCCTGTGCTTGCTCTAATGTTATTTTACCACTTAAACATAATTCTGCAAGTACATTTATTAAACCTTGACTACCTTTGTCTCTTGTAGATTGTATAGCATCTTCGATTTCAGAAACACTAAATTTTTCTTTTCTTATACATCCTGCAACAACGTTATCAACTACCATTACTTCTGGTACCATAACCAATTCTGATTGGTCAGCTGATTTTATTAATCTTTGAGATACTATAATTTTTAATAGAGATGCCATCAAATATTTGATTTGGGCTTGATCTGAGAAATCGTAGAAGTTTATAATTCTGTCTAGTGTCTCAGCACATGACTTTGTATGCAATGTTCCTATTACCAAGTGTCCTGACTCAGCCATATCAATTGCAGCAGCCATAGTTTCTTTATCTCTAATCTCTCCTATTACTAGTATATCGCAGTCTTCTCTTAGAGCATTTCTAACACCGTCAAAATATGTTAGCGCATCTCCTCCAGGTCCAACTTCTTTTTGAACTATTATAGATTTTTTAGTTTTATGTTTGTACTCAACCGGTGCCTCAAGTGTTAATATTTTTCTGTTTTGATTTTCATTTATATCATTTATCAAACAGTTCAATGTTGTTGTTTTACCAGAGTTTGTTTTTCCAGTAACTAATATAACACCTTGTGGTTGATATGTCATTCTTCTTATTACGTCTGGAACGCCCAAGTCTTCAAATCTTGGTAATTCATTTTTTATAATTCTTAGTGTAAAGATAGGAATTTCGTCCATTCTTGAAACGTTTACTCTTAGTCTTACGTCTTTATATGCAATGGCTGTATCTAATCTTTTATCTCTTTTATACATTTCATCGCTTTCGACGCTACCTTTTATTATAAAATCATAAAATCCATATATATCTTCTTCTGTAACTACTCTAAATTTTGACGGAATTAATGATTTTGTGATTCTCAATACTGGTTTTAATCCACATATTATATGAATATCTGATGCATTTTTTTCAAGAGCCTCTTCAATAATATCTTCCAAATTTAATAACATTTCTTTTCCTCCTTTTAACTATTAAACAATAGAGTTTTATTATTCAATTCTTGTAATGTAATTTTTCCATCAACAACTTTCTTTATTCCGTCCATTTCAAATGGTAAAAATCCTTCTTCTAACGCTGCTTTTCTTATATCAAATGTTGATCTTCCATCCATAACAAGTTCTTTTATTTTATCTGTTAATGTTAATATCTCTATTATTGCAATTCTTCCTGAATATCCTGTCATATTACACTCTTTGCATCCAATTGCATCCCATGTATATTTATCTTTAAAGTCAAATTCCATATTATATTTTTTAGCGTATTCATTAATTTTATTTTTCTCTTCGTCTGTGAATTCTCTTTTTACAGCACACTTAGGACATACTTTTCTTACAAGTCTTTGTGATACTGCTGTTGCTAGTGTACTTGCAATATCGTAATCTGATATTCCAAGTTTTCTAAGTCTTGTTATAACTTCTATTGAGTTTATTGTGTGGATTGTTGATAAAACGTAGTGTCCTGTTTGTCCAGCTTCCATCGCTATTTCGGCTGTTTCCAAGTCTCTAATCTCACCAACCAAAACTATATTTGGATCCTGTCTTAAAACTGTTCTTAATGCTTTGGCGAATGTTGTTTTTGAATCCATTTCAACTTGGTTAAGTCCTGGTAGTCTAACTTCAACTGGATCTTCTAATGTAATGATGTTTACTGAACTTGTATTTAAAACTTTAATTATACTGTATAGTGTTGTTGTTTTTCCTTCACCAGTTGGTGCGGCAACTATTGTTACTGAGTTTCTTTTATCGAAGTATTTAGAAATTAAATTTTCATCTCTTGGGAAACCTAATTCATAAATATCTCTGATTTTTGCATCTTTTTTCAATAATCTAAGAACGAATTTCTCTCCGTATATTGTTTTCTGAGAAGATACACGGATGTTGTAACCTGGATACATGATTATTCTACCATCCTGAGATTCTGTTTTTTCTTGATACATGTTTGATATGGCTTTTAATCTACCTATCATTTGTTGTTGATTTTCTTTATCAATTCTTGCAACTGTTATCATGTCACCGTCAACTCTGTATCTTACTCTTATGTCTTTTTCCATTGGCTCGATATGAATATCGGATGCGTTTTTCTCCATTCCTTTTTTTATTATTGTATCAACCATTTTGGTTATATCTTTAGATATTTGATCAAAGTTTTCTGTTGCGCTTCCTTCTAGACTTTCAATTGTATCTAGTATTCTGCTTGAGAATGATATATATTTTTCCATTGTGTATCCACTATGCATTAACATAAGTCTAATTTGTTCAACTGCTTTTTCATCGTTTGCATCGGCGAAACATACTTTTACTTTTCCATTTATTTCGTCGAAAGGTATTACTTTATTTTTCTTTGCAATATCTATTGATATATATTTTGAAATATTAATATTTACAATTTCAGGCCTCATTATAATTACTCTTTCGCCTAAAATTTCTCCCATAGCCTGTGCAAGTGCTTTTTCATCGACTGTTTTTAATTCATAAAGGGCTTCTCCAATTCTAACACCTGGGTGTTCTTTTTGGTATCTTATAGCCTCTTTAATATCAGCCTCTGTGGCTACGTTCCTTTTTACTAATTCTAATCCTAAAGGTACTTTTTTATTAGCCATTTTTTTCCTCCTATTTTCCTTTCTAATTAATTGTTTTTTACATCCCTATTGAATGGATCTTGGTTAAATAAATTTACTAATGCGCTTGGTAATGCCCAACCATTGCTATCAGCATAAATCTTTTGATCCTTAGTATATTTCACTAAAGTTCCTTTTTTTCCATTTGCAAATAATTTTGAACCATTTATTACATAGTCACTTAGTGTAGTAGAGCTTTTTATATATCCACCTGAACTTGTAGCTTCATATTTGTTGTTTGATACTCCTACTACATATCCATAATCGCTTTGTGATCCACCAAATCTAGGCAACCATCCATACATTGTAACACTACTCATATTTTGTGCTATTACATTATAGTTAGATGTTTCATTGTTTTTCTTAACTAATGTTAGTGATTGACTTTTTACTGGTGTACTAGCTTTTATATATAATGGTAATGATCCTGCTTCATATGAATACCATTCTTTATCATCTTCTGTTGTAGTTACCCAATAACCTTCTCTTTTTGCAACATTTGTCCAGATAAATTTTACTGGTATCAAATTCTCTCCATCAACTGTTCCTACATTTTCAGGAGGGTTATATGGATATTGAAAAACACTTCCTGATGGTTTTGGTGTTGGTGTAGGAGTTGGTGTAGGAGTTGGAGTTGGAGTCGGTGTAGGCGTTGGTGTTGGAGTTGGAGTTGGCTCTGGTTCTGGATCTGGATCCGGCTCTCCTGTATCATCAACTTCTTTCTGCTTTTTTAATGTTAAATTAATTTTGTTTGAAGCAATTTTATTTGAATACTCTGCTATTAGAGTTACGCTTCTTGTTTTTAAAGGTGTATTTCCTTCTGTTGAAACTTTATATGTTATATTTATATTTTGAGGAATTTCAATTTGAGATAATTGGCTTATTTCACTAATTGGCTTTTCTTCTTTTGTATCTTTAAATGAATCAAAGCTCATTTTATCTACTTGGTCTGCCATTTTTGTTAACACGTCTGTTATTTGACGTGTTTTTTCAATCTCATATGTTGTGTTAGATAAATTTATCATCATTGCTGAAATTAAAGAAATAAATGCAATTGTCAAAAAAATTGCGATTAAAATATCTTGACCGGTAAAACCTTTATTTTCCTTGACTTTTTTTAATAACAGTTTTCTCATATATTTCTCCTATAGTTTTATAATTTCAATTCCTTGTATAAGCATTGCTAATATGTTTGAAATGCATAAGCAAAATGCAATTGGTAAATCCATGTTTACATTTTTCTCTGCTAAAATATCGCTATTGTCAACTTTAGCTTTTCTTTTTCTAATTATTATTCCCACTAATAGAGAAATCATTGTTAATACTGCTGTAATTAGGAAAACTTCTGCTATTACAAACATATTTATGTATATACAAATCATCATTATTTCTAAAAGATATGAATATTTGAAATATCTATGTTTTGTTGTTATTATAGACAATACACAGACTATAACAAAATATATAACATATTTATATATACTAATTATTGTTACATTTTTTATTATATATAAATATATAATATGTACAAATCCTACTAAACAACCAAAAAATATTATTGGTTTGCATATTTTTTTGTTATTCTTATCTATTCCTGCAATCAATACTAATGTTGTTACAAATATCATTAGATATAGATATTCAACAAGTGTAAGTATTGACATTGTCTCCCATGTTGCGTGTAATGACATGTATAGACCTACTGATGTTAGTCCCATTAAGAATTCAATTATAAAATAGCTATTGCTTATTTTTTTGCGGCAATATCTACATTTTCCACCTAAAAATATATAGCTGAATACTGGTATTAAGTCAAAAAATCCTAACTTATGTTTACAATTAGGACAAAAAGATCTTTCATTTGTGATGTTCTTTTTTTGTGGGATACGATAAATTGCTAATGTGCAAAAACTTCCGAAAACTGTTCCCATTATGAAAATTAATATATATAGTATTATTAGTTCCATCTTTTCTCCTTCTTGTATTTTAAAATAAGCATATGCATATAAAATGCATATGCTTTATATTTATCACTTATTGGTGGTTACCACTACTTACTTGAGTAGTAAATGTTTCATTTCTGCTATTATCATTTGCTCCTGCTGTCATTTTAAATTCTGAAACTGTTAATTGAGCTGAAATAGCTGCTTTAAATGTGTAGTTATCTTTTGTCATTGTTATAACTTTTCCACCATCAGCTGTATTACCATCAACAGTAAATGTGTATTCAGGTGCTTGAGCTTTTAAAGTATTAGCATCAACACTTCCTATTGGTGTTCCATTTGTTGAATTAGCATAATAGTTTGTTGAAATTGATGATAAAGCTGTGCTTAATGCATCACTTGCTGTTCCTTTTGCAGATCTTTCTTTTGCGATTTGTGAGTTTGTTAAAACTCCGTTAGGTCCCATAACCATAGAGATTGTAACACCAGCTAAGATTAATAATACAACTATTGTAATAACTAATGCAACTAGTGTAATACCTTTTTGATTTTTCATTTGTTTTTCCTCCTTAATTTTTTTGAAAAATTGTGTTATATATGTATAATTTTAAATATAACCTGTGTTATTTTCCACCATTTCCTTTTGTTAAATTTCCGCTGTCTGTTGATGGTGCTGTAATATCTTTATTTGGCTCATATGCCGTATTGTTTGATGTGTTTTGATTATTGTTTGTATTTGTTGTAGTTTCTTCACTTGATGATCCTGATGAAATTCCAGAAAGTGATCCTTTTCTTGTTGTTGTATTTGTTGTTTCATTTCTGCTTGTTGTTACTTGATAATAAGCATTTCCTTCAGCATCATAAATTACGTCTGTAATTGGTATTTCATCAAATGGATTGCTTTGACCAGTTTTTAACTGGTTTGTTATTTTATATTGTTGTAAATCACTTTCATCTAATGAATGTGCTGATGAAAGGACTATTTTATTTTGTGATTCTATATAATTTTGTCTATCTTTTAGTATGTTTGCTTCATTTTCTGACATTTTATATACTGCTGCTTGTGGTTCATTTGCTTCAGCTTTTATATAGTCAAAGAAAAATGTAAGCATTAATAATACTATTGCTGATATTAAAATTATCATTGCTAGAGCTTCTCTAATAACTGTTTTCATTTAATATTCTCCTTTTACAAATTTAAACTAATTTGCTGTGTTTGTCGTATTTGTACTACTTGCTGTGTTGCTTGTACCTGTTGTATTTGTTGTATTTCCTTGTAGTGCTGCTGCTTCTTCAGCTTGTAATGTTTGTTCGTTTTCTATTTTTGATAATGATGACTTAGAAATAGGAACATCTGTCTTATAAAATTCTGTTACTAGCATTAATCTAACTTCTTCTTTTATTTCGCCAGTTGTTTCATCTAGTACTTTAATCGTTCTATATTCTGAATATAATTTCAAGTTCTCTGGAATGAATGATAATTCAGAATCTCTTCCTATATCTTCAATAAAACTTGTTACTCCATCATATCCACTAACAGTTTTAAATCTCAAATTGCATAATACATATTTATCATCATCTGTCGCATCTTTTTCTTGTGAAACTTCTAGAGTTAAATCACAATTATTTTTTGTTGCATAATTACCTAGTTTAACCCATAAATAACTCAAATCATAATCTTGTCCTAGTAGAGCTTTTTGTTTTTGTTCTTCTGTTTTTGTACTAGCAACTCTGTCATAATTTGTTTTAATTTCCAAGTGTTTTTTTACAGAAGTTTGTAGTGCTGATTCTGCTGCTGCATATGATGTTGATTTCATTCTTGTAAGTGCATCCATTTTTGAATTAACAGTATTACTTTCTGTTTTTAATTCGTTATAGCTGTAAACTTTTCCAGGAAATGTTATTCCTTTTTTCACACATACAAAACTCAAAATTAATGTAAATATTAATACTCCTGTGAGAATTAGTTTTCTCATTTCTTTTCTCCTTTTTGAATTATTCTGTTAAGTCCCCTTCAATTGTAACTAATACATAGTCTTCATTTGTATCTGAATCATGATATCTAATACCTGTACTTGCTTTAACATTTTCTAATATTGCTTTATATGAAGTTCCTTCTGATGTTGCTGTTTCAAGTAATGCTTTGAAATATCCAAGTTGTTGGTATTTTGCTGCTCTTGCTTGAATTACAAAATGTCTTGATTGTGTATTTTCTAAACTTACAAGTTTAACTTCTGTAGGTATTATTGTTTTTAATTTAGTTAAGAAATTATTTATTTCATCACTTCTATATACTGCTTGCCCATTTTGCACTGATTCACTATTTAATTTTGAGATTAATGATTCATATTCTGATGTTAAATATTCAACTGATGTTTTTGTTTTTGACATTGATACAATTGATGCTTGAGTTTCTCTTGTTTTTTGATCTGTATCTGAAAGTTTTTGTTCCATGTTCGTGTATAGACTCTTTGTTAATGTTGCATATATCATTATGAATATTATTGTTAAGGCAAGTAATCTAACAACAAGTTTTTCAAATGCATCTAATTTTTCTCCAGCTGTTTCTTTTAATGATTTTACTTTATCGCCTTTTCCTTTTGGAAGTCCTGTTATTTCTAATCCTTGAATATTAAAAGCATTTTTATTTGCAAAGTTTAATTCATTTCCACTTTGTAAACCAGATAATGCTAAAGAAATAGCACTGTTTACTTCAATATAATCTTTAATTCCTATCTTTAATGATTGTGAATCTAAGAAAGAAGGTTTTACTAAATCACATTGAATATCATTTAATCTATCTTGGAAATACATGTCTACATTATTTATAACAATACCTGTTCCAGTGAAATATATTTTTGTAATTTGTCTTCCGTATTGATCCATTTTTTCTTTAATTTCATTTAACATTTTGAATAATGTTGGAACAATTATATCCATGTATTCGTTTCCATCTTGAACTGTGTCCATATCTTGTGATGAAATTGTTGTATTTTTTAGTATTTCATATGCTTTGGTTTGTGAATTTTCTTGTTTACTTATTTCTCTTATTGTTTCCATTATACTTGTTTCAATTTCGTCTATTTTATCAATTTGTCCATTTTCACAAAATGTCAAAGTTGTTTTTTCTTCCATGTTAACTATTAATTCGTTTGAATTATTATCTAGTTTAATAAGGTTCATTATTCCGATTGGTAATGGTTCGATTGTTGCTAAATTGTATTTTTCGAATAATGCTTTTTTAGAATCTAATGTATTTTTTTCAATAGATACGTTTATTGCCTTCATTTTTTGTGCATCATCTTGATCAAGAGCGAAAATATTTTTTCTCTCCATATCATCTTTATTAACACCTTTTTCTGAGCACAACATTTCGAAGTCAATATCTATTGATTTCTTTAGCGCGTTTTTGTTCAATAATGCAAAGTAGCTGAAATAGTCATAGTACTCCTCTGATAAATTTATTGAAATAGGAATTTTACTACTATTTGTTTCTGCAACTATTTGATCAATTGCTTGTTGTATGTTTTCATAAAACTTTGTTCCAAATGCTTCTACTTTTATATTGTCTCTATCTTTTTGAACTTTAGCATACTTTATTAAATTATCTTCTATATAAATTCCTAAACAGCTTTGCATTTTTTTCTCCTTTTATTGTATATGAACCGACGTTTTTTTACATTTTCGCATTCGTTTATATATATATTTTTACCTATTTCAGTATTAAAAGTCAATATTTTTAATACAAGTGTTAATTAAAAGTAATAGTAATGTAACATTATTTTTTTTGAATATTATTTTTTTATTTGGAAAATATATGTAGTAAAAGGAGGCTTTTATGGATTCAATTAATACTAATAAAGATTATCAAAAATATGTTGATAAAAAATCACCTAATTCGCCTATATTTAAAAATTGCTTTAATGCTTTTTGGGTTGGTGGTTTAATTTGTGTTATCGGACAATTAATTTATGATTATTTTATTTTTAGAAATTTTTCTACCGAATTAGCTGGTACTATTGTTTCTATTTCATTAATATTTTTAAGTGCATTTTTAACTGCTATAAATGTTTTTAATAGAATAGGAAAATTTGCTGGAGCAGGTTCTCTTATTCCTATAACTGGCTTTGCCAACTCAATTATTTCACCTGCTATGGAATATAAGTCTGAAGGTTTTGTTATGGGTGTTGGTGCAAAAATGTTTACAGTTGCTGGTCCTGTTTTAGTTTATGGTATTTCTTCTTCTGTAATTGTTGGACTTGTTTATCTTCTTTTTAATACTCAAGCGATTATGCTTGTTTAATTTTATTTGTGAGGTGTTTTTATGAAAAAAATTGGTACTCAAACTTTTAAATTAGATAATCCTGTAACTATTTTTGAAACTGCTAGCATTGTTGGTAAAAAAGAAGCAGATGGTCCGCTTGCTAAATATTTTGATGTATGTCTTCAGGATGAGTTTTTTGGTGAAAAAACTTGGGAAAAAGCTGAATCAAAAATGATTAAATTCGCTATCGAAACTGTTATTAGAAAGTCAAATATTGCCGTTTCAGATATTGATTATTTGCTTGCAGGAGATTTGCTAAATCAATGTATTTCTTCAAGTTTTGGAATTAGAGATTTTGAGATTCCCTTTTTAGGAATTTTTGGAGCATGTTCTACTTTTGTTGAGGGAATGATGATTGGCTCAATGCTATTAGATGGCGGAGCTGGAAATTACGCCTTAGCCGCAACCTCAAGTCATTTTTGTAGTGCTGAAAAACAATTTAGATTTCCTCTTGAACTTGGGAATCAACGCCCGCCTACTTCTCAATGGACGGTAACCGGTAGTAGTGCTGCTGTTCTTTCAAAATCAGGGACAGGTCCATTTATTACTCATGTTACTCCTGGGAAAATTGTTGATAGAGGTATTACTGATGCAAATAATATGGGAAGTGCTATGGCTCCAGCTGCAGTTTCAACAATTTTGACTCATCTAAAAGATACTGGTAGAAAACCAACTTATTATGATGCAATTATAACAGGTGATCTTGGTCATATTGGAAAAGGTATTGTTTTGGATTTATGCAAGGCTGAGGGATTTCAACTTTCTTCTGTTTATAATGACTGTGGTGTTCTTATGTTTGATAAAGAAAAGCAAGATACTCACTCAGGTGGTTCAGGCTGTGCATGCTGTGGTACTGTTTTTTCTGGTTACTTTTTCAATCAACTTAAAGAAAAGAAAATTAAAAATATGTTACTTGTAGCAACAGGTGCCTTGATGAATTCTACTTCCACGCAGCAAGGTGAAAGTATTCCTGGCATTGCTCATGCTGTAAGTATCGAATTATAAAATTATGAAAGGATAGCTTATGGGAGAATTTATAAATAGTTTAGATTATATGATGTTGTTAAAAGCTTTTGTTGTGGGTGGTGTTTTATGTATTATTGCTCAAATTTTAATTGACAAAACTAAGCTAACGCCTGCCAAAATTCTTGTTTTGTATGTTACGTTAGGTGCTATTTTAGGTGGTCTTGGAATATATAAATACTTAGTAGACTTTGCAGGATGTGGTGCTACTGTTCCGTTAACTGGATTTGGTTATAATTTATCTAAAGGTGTTATTCAAGAGGTTCATCAATCTGGATTTTTAGGTGCATTTATTGGTGGATTAAAATCTGCTGCTGGCGGTATTACTGCTGCTATCTTCTTTGGATATATTGCTGCTTTAGTTTCAAAGCCAAAGATGAAAAAACAGTGATGTGATTCATTTACAATTTTTTCAAACGAAATGTATAGAACATTTTCTCTTTTTTGGTCTAAGACATTATCACATTTTTTATCCCTGCATTCAGCACAAGATAAAAACAATGATTTACATTATGTTAATAGTATGATATAATATTTGTCGTAAAAATTTTAAGGAGGTAGTAGCTATGATACAATTGAGTTACGCTACAATAAGACTGAACTGTCGGCCTTTAAACTCGCTGGATTATCCAGCATTTGCAGATGGTGTGGTTCAGGACAAGGATATCCAGAAATACTTTCGGATGGGAAAATCTTATGGAGAGGTCTGTGACTTCTTAGAGGAACTTCCTAACACCGACTGTGTCCCCATTGGAATCTTTACCAAATCCACAAACCAGCTGATTGGCTATATCAACAGCTATGTATTCAATAAGGATACTCTGCTGGTGGAATTTTTCATTTTCGCATACTACAGATCATGCAGGTACATTACTGAGGCATTAGAAGAATACCTCACGCAGTGTATAAACAAGTGTAGTGTAAAAAACTTTCAGTTCGAGGTTGAGCCGGATAACTTTAAATCAATCTCGATTTTGGAAAAATTCGGAGCACGCCATTCTGAAAGCGAAGACTATGAGAATGATGGACGTAAGTTTCTGGTATACAATCTGCAGTTTTAATCAGTTTTAAATTTTTACCGAAAAAGGCAGCATTCGCAATTTGAATGCTGCCTCTTTCTTTTTTATTACATGTTATTTGGTAACTATGTCTTTGGGACTTTCATTGTTATTTTACAACTATGTTGAAGATTTTTCCTTTAACATATATTTTCTTAATTATTGTTTTTCCTTCTGTTAATTTTGATATTGTTTCATTTTCTTCAACAGTTTTTGTTACTGTTTCTTCGTCTGCATCTTTTGCAACAACTACTGTTGCTTTTAATTTTCCATTTATCTGTACTGGTATTTCAATTTCATCATCAATTGTTTTTGCTTCGTCATATGTTGGCCAAGGTGTTTGAGAAATTTCTTTTTCTTCTCCTAACTCACTCCAAATTTCTTCTGTCATATGTGGTGCAAATGGATTTAACAATTGTAAGAATGTTTTATATTCTGCTTTGTTAATATGTTTTGCCTTTGTAAATTCATTTACCATTGTCATAAACGTACTAACTGATGTATTAAATTTCATTTCTTCAATATCGTTTGATACTTTCTTTATTGCTTTATGCATCATTGACTCAAATTCTTTTGAGTATTCTGTTCCTTCTGTTAATATGTCTTGTAATCCCCATACTCTATCTAAGAATTTGCTGCAACCTCTGATGCTTTCCATTGACCATGGCGCTGTTTGATCAAATGGTCCCATAAACATTTCATAAACTCTAAAGCTATCTGCTCCAAATTCTTCTACTATATCATCTGGATTTATTACATTTCCTTTAGATTTTGACATCTTTTCGCCATTTCCACCTAATATCATTCCATGTGATGTACGTTTTTGATATGGTTCTTTAGTTGGAACTGCTCCAATATCATATAAGAATTTATGCCAGAATCTTGAGTATAGTAAGTGCAATGTTGTATGTTCCATTCCACCATTATACCAATCTACTGGTGACCAATATTTCAATGCTTCTTTTGAAGCGAATTCTTTATCATTATGTGGATCCATATATCTTAAATAGTACCATGATGAGCCTGCCCATTGTGGCATTGTATCTGTTTCTCTTCTTGCATCTTTTCCGCAGTGTGGACATTTTGTTTTTATCCATTCTGTTTGTTTTGCAAGTGGTGATTCTCCATTTTCTCCTGGTTCATAATCTTCTATTTCAGGTAATTTCAAAGGTAATTCTTCTTCAGGAACTGGTACCCATCCGCAATCTTCACAATATACCATTGGTATTGGTTCTCCCCAATATCTTTGACGTGAGAATACCCAATCACGTAGTTTGTAATTTACTTTTCTTTCACCTAATTTATTTTCTTCTAAGTATTTTATTGTTGTTTCAATTGCATCTTTAGTTTTTAGTCCATCTAAGAATCCTGAATTTACAGCTATTCCGTCTTCTTTACTTGTATATGCTTCCTTCATTTCGCATTCTTTTCCTGCTTCTGTTCCAGCAAACAAGTAATCAAATCTAGCTTCTAACTCTTTTTGAGTTTTTTCATAATTATCTTTTGCATCTGGCATTATTACAGTTTTTATAGGTAAATTAAACTTTTTAGCAAATTCAAAATCTCTTGTATCATGTGCTGGAACTGCCATTATTGCTCCTGTTCCATATGTAATTAGTACGTAATCTGAAATCCAAATTGGAATTTTTTCTTTACTTAATGGATTAATTGCTTTTATACCTTTAATTTCTACACCTGTTTTTTCTTTATTTAATTCTGCTCTTTCGAAATCTGATTTTAAAGATGCTTTATATTGATAATCTTTTACTTCATCTAAATTTGTTATTTTGTCTGCATATTTTTCAATAAATGGATGTTCTGGTGAAATTACCATATACGTTGCGCCAAACATTGTATCTGGTCTTGTTGTATATATTCTTAAGTAATCTTTTTCTGAAGTTTTATCTTCTGTTATTACTTCAAAGTTTACTTCTGCTCCTTCACTTCTTCCAATCCAATTTATTTGTTGAGCTTTTATTTTATCTAAGAAATCAACATCTGCTAAGTCGTCTATTAATCTTTGAGCATATTTTGTTATTCTTAACATCCATTGTGATTTTTCTTTTTGAACTACTGGACTTCCACATCTTT
>USQZ01000042.1 GCA_900556975.1 uncultured Clostridium sp.
TTTTAACTCTTAAATTATATTATATATATTTCCATTTTGCAATAATTTATTTGTTGGTTATATTAATATTTTTTTCGTTTATTTTAAATTCTCTTTCTACTATATTTTGGATTTGTGCAACTTGCTCAGGAAGTAGTACATCACTTTTTACAACTACACTTACGCTTTCTGAATTTTTAAATATTACAACATCTTCGAAGCCTTTCATTTTAATTAAGCTTTCTGTTGATTGTATTGTCTTTTTTTCGTTTGTTATATTTGAAATTTCATTTTGTGCAATTGCCTTTTGGTCATTTGTTACACTTCTGCTTTCTAAAAGTTTTTCATATGTTTCTATGCTTTCAGAATATATACTATCCCTATTCATTCTTGCTTCTAGAAAATAATCTTTTTGCACATTTTCTGTTATTGTATTTTCTGAAGTTTGATTTTCATCTGCTACATTTTCTACAACTTCATTACTACTTACTAATGTTGCTTCTCCTAATTTTGTTTCCGAATAATTTGTTACATCTGCAATTTTACTATATTCTTTATTTGCTATTGGGTTATAACTTATAAAACCTACAATCATAAAGAATATTGCTAGTAGTCCTAACAGAACTTCTTTCTTTTTTATTATTGCTATCTTCTTCATAGTTTCACTCGCATAATCAATTTAATTGATTAATCCCTTTCCTTTAAATTTTCGATTTTTTTATTTCATTTCAAATACTTGAATTTTATGTACTGCAAGTCCTGTTGCCGCTTCTACAGCATGAGTTATATTTTCTTTTACTATTGTATTTTGTGCTCCTTTTGCTATAACAATTGCTCCTTCCATTTTGGGATACATTATTTTTTCTGTTATTATTGTTTGATTTGCATCTGATACTACTTCTTTATTTGTGTCGTATGTTTCAATTTTTCTTTCTCCACCTTCTGTGTCTTTTTCTTGTGTTGAACTTTGAGATGAACTTTCATTGTAAATTGGTACAACCTTTTCAGTTTCACTATATGTTATTAATACTTTCACATCTTCTACTCCTTTTATTTTTCCAAGTGCTGATTCCAGTTCTTTTTCTATATCTCTTGTTTGTGCTACTTGTTCTACTTCTTTTGGGATTGTAGTGTTTGTTATTGTTTTCTTTTTATCTCCACTAAATACATTATTTATAACGAACAAAGTTATAATTAGCAAAATTATTGCAAATACTAAGTTTTCGATTTTTTTCTTATTTTGTTTCTCTTCTTTTTTCACAAGAGCTGTTATTTTCTCTTTAATCATCTTTTCATCTCGCTTTCTGTTATTGAAATTTTATTTTCTTCTATTCCATAATATGTACTGATTTCTTTAACTAATTCGTCAATCTCTTGAATTGATATTTTTTCATTGTTTTTTAAATCTATTTTATTCACAGCTATATTTTTGCTTTCTGATAATTTCTTAATTTTCAGAGTAATTTTATTTATTGTAATTTCTTCAGAATCGTACTTTAAGTCTGATTCTATTTTAACTAGGTCATATCCTTTTTTCTTTAAATATGCTTTCATGTTTTCTTTTAAATTTGTCTTGTATGCCTCTGTAATTTGTTTTTCATAATCTATTGGATTTGTTTTATCAATGTTAGGGATATTTTCTACAGCAAATGTTTTTTCAAAGTTTATGTTTTCAAGTTTATTGCTTAAGATTGGCGATATAATTACATATAGCAAAAATATTCCTAATACTACTTTTATGTATTTTCTGTATGAGCTGTTAGCTGGTATTATCATTTCTATTATTACAATTATTATTATTGATATTATTAATTGCTGTGCCCATGATACTAAAAAATCTAACATTTTCTTTCGCATAATCAATTATAAAAAATTGATTAATCCCTTTCTTTTTAAATGTTTGTCCCTATTCTCATCGTTATTGTAATTCCAATTATCAGCATCATTACAACTGTTGCTATTGAGGCAAATAGTACTTTGCACGAGTCTCCCATTTGTTCAATTACATAAACAATTTTTTTATCTGCTACCGCCTCTGCTAGTCCACTTATTAAATAAAAAAGCAGAGTTGTTATTCCTATTCTAATTAACGGTACTGCAGATATGAATATAACGCCTATCATTCCAAGGGTTCCTACTGCATTTTTTATCACATTAGTACAGCTTAAAACTGATTCAACTGTGTCTCCTAATATTTTTCCTACAACTGGGACAAATGTTGATACTGCTGTTTTCGTGGTTTTTGTTGCTAATTGATCTACACCTTTTCCTAGATTACTTTCCATTGTTAGCAAGCATGTGAAAATTGTTAAGAATATGCATAATAACCATATTGATGTTGATTTCATATATTTTGATAATTTATTTAATTGGACTTCATCTGAAATGTTAGAAATTATGCCTAATACAGTTGCTATAATTACTACTGGAATTAAAATTTGATTTATAAAAACTGTTATAATGTTTGTTGAAATTAATATTATTGATTGGATTCCTGTTGATGATGTAATGTTGCCGAGTTGAAATGCTTAGACTCATGAACATTGGTATTAACATATATACAAAACTTGATATTGTTTCTAAGGTTTCTTTTACGCTTTTTAATATATTTGCATATACTTTCATTAATACTGTTATTAAAATTATTATTTGAATAAAATGTCCTACTTTACTTGTTTGATTGTTGCCTATGTTTTCGCTTATACTCCTTAACATTCCGCAAATTACAATTATTAATAATATTGATATTACCATTTTCATGGATTCTTTTAATTCTGAACCTAGAATTTTTCCTAGTCCTTTTAATATGATATTTCCAGAGGTTTTTCCTTTTATTGCATCTCCGAAAATTTCATTTAACTTTATATTTTTATCTGTCACTTTTTCTATGTCTTGTATTAAAGTATCTACTTGTAAATCTTTGATTTGCTCTTCTACAAGTTCTTCTTGGCTTGCTCTTACTTGTTGTGAATTTGTAAAACATATTAAAAAAAATATTAATATTATAATTAGTTTTTTATCCATTTGCGACTCCTATTTTTACAAAAGATTTAATAATGTTTCTAGAAGTGCTGTTATTATTGGAATTGAAAAACTTAGTATTATTACTTTTCCTCCTAAATCTATTTTTGATGCAATTGCATTTTCACCACTGTCTTTACAAATTGCTACTGCAAATTCGGTTAAAATAGATATTCCTGTTATTTTTAATAGTATGTTTATGAATGAATTGTTAATTTTTAATTTGCTTGATAGTTCCATTATTAAATTTATAAATCCCGAAAGCTTGTCTGCTGCAATGAAAAATATTATTACTCCTACAACAATTGAAACATATATCTTAAATTCTGGTTTATATTCTTTTAATATTCCGGCTATTAAAACACCGGTAAAGCCTACACCTATAATTTGAACTATTTCCATATATATACTTCCTATAAATTAAATAATGTTCTTACTGTTGAAAATAATTGGCTTATCTCATTAATTACAATAGATAGAACAATTACTATTCCAGCTAATGTTGTCATCATTGCTTGGTCTTCTCTTCCTGCACGTACCAATACTTGATTTAGCACTGCAACTAGAATTCCAATGGCTGCTATTTTAAATAACAAATTTATATCCATACTATGTATTCCTT
The DNA here is from genome assembly GCA_900556975.1 of uncultured Clostridium sp. Classification (GTDB taxonomy): domain Bacteria; phylum Bacillota; class Clostridia; order TANB77; family CAG-508; genus UMGS1994. Next base: position 3,623 of record USQZ01000042.1, read on the forward strand.
TCTGCTTTTTTTATATTAAAACTATTACTAGTCCAATTCCAAATATCATTCCGAGTTTTTTATACATTGTTTCGTTTTTTGCTTTTTCTATTTCAGCTTTTTCAATTTGTCTTTCTAGAAGTTCACTTACAAATTTTATCTGATTAATTTGTCCTTCTTTATTTGTTTTTCCTAATAATATTCCAAATTCTTTTAATGCTTCTTTATCTTCTTTTTTTAGGCTTAAATCACATTTTTTTATTTCGTCTTTCCATGCATTTTCTGCGCCTTTTTCTTTTATGTTTTCTGCAGTATTTTTGAATAATGTAGCTATTTCATATGATGAAATTTCTGCCACTTCTGTGAATATTTCTTCTAATGGTTGATATGTGTATTTAATTTTATTTTCAATTATTTTAAAGTCATTTTTTAACTCGTCCAATTCTTCTAATCTAAAAACATATTTTTTTGAAATTAAAATTCCTATTTTCATTGAGCATATTATAATTCCAATTGCCAAACTTATTTTTAAAATTATATACATTCTCTTCTGTATTCCCTCTTTTCTTTATCTAAAAAATAAATGCCTTTTATTTTCTCTTTTTTCTGTGAGTCTAAGATAATTATTTTTTCTATGACATAGTATTTCATTAATTCTTGTAATTCTGGGTTTATTTTAATATCATTTAACGAATTTCCGTGTGCTGTAAGCAATGCTTTTGTTCCAGAACACATTGCGTAATATATCATCTTGCTGTCTTCTATCCCGCCAATCTCGTCAACTGCAATTACTTCAGGTGCCATTGATCTTATTAATATTTTTATTCCTAGCTTTTTAGGTATATTAGCAATCACGTCTGTTCTAAGTCCTAGATCTGTTTGCTCACTTCCTTTATACATCGCAGCAAGTTCATTTCTTTCGTCAACTACTCCAACATTTAATCCTTTATTATATTGATTACCATTACTTACTTGTCTTATCAAATCTCTTAATAAAGTGGTCTTACCACTTCCGTGGGCTTCCGACTATTAATGTGTTTTGAAAGTTTCCATTTTCATATAATCTCTTTATAATGAAGTTGCCACAGCCTTTTATTTCTCTAGCTATTCTAAAGTTCATTCCTGAGACATATGATATATTAGTTATCTTATCATCTTCATTTACCGCATTACCGACGACTCCAACTCTATGTCCGCCTGCTAATGTTATAAAGCCTTGTGAAATCTGCTTTTCATATGTATATACTGAATTTTCTGTAACTTTTTCTAAGGTTTCTAGTAAATCTTTTATTGTTACTTTATAGCTAACTATTAATTCTTCGTTATTAAATTTCAATATAATATTTTTATTGCCCCTAAGTCTTATTTCTTCGAGTTTATCTATCTTTTCTAAAACTGCTGGGACGTTTAAAACGTTGTATATATTCTTTGATAGGTATTCTAATATCTCCATTTCTACATCCTTTCTTTTTAGCTTGTACTATATATATATTCAGGGGAAAAAATTTTAGAACTAAAAAATAACTAAATTATATTTTTCAAATTTCTCATGCAAACCATTATGCAAACTCAAAAATATTTGCATAATTTATAAATATTAATAATGTTTACTTTGGCTCTGAATATATTTATTTTAAGCGAGTTTTTTACTTATTTCTTATTGACGAATTTTGTAAAATATAGTAATATTATCTTGTATTTTATGGGGAAGTTAGGTGCAAATTATGTATAATGAAAAAAGATTTAAAATAACAATTTTGCTTACTCGAATAAGAAGATATTTATTTATTTTCTTTTTTGTAATTTTAGGTTTAATAGGTGCTTATGTAATTTCTGAATTTCTAACTGAAATTGTTAAAATGCCACAACAGGTTGCAAATGCGGTTATGATTGTAACTGGAATTGCTATTTTTGTAATAGGTTTAATTTTAACAAGTAATTTGGAATTTAAGATTCAACAAGTTTATTTGGAAATGAAAATATTAAAAAAATTAAATTTAGTATCTTTTAAAATAGATAAGCTTCTAGAGAGTTCTGGTATTTCAATATCAGATGAGATTTCAAAAGAATTAAAAAGTATTAATAAAGATTTGCCTGTACCTAAGGTTAAAAAACAAAAAACTACTAAAGTTAAAAATAAACAAAAAAATGTGGAAGTTTAATTCCACATTTTTTATATGATTATGAAAGTTCTTTAAATTGTAAATACTGTACATTCAACAAAGACGTGATTTTTAATTTCACGTCTTTGTTTTTTTACCTTTTTATATAATTATTATTTAAGTGTTTGCTGGTTGAATTTCTTCTTGAGTTTCTTCATTAGTTGTTATCGTAACTGTTGTAATTAATCTTGCTTTATATGTTGCCTTAACTGTATATGTCTTTGTGTCATCAATTTTTTCTTCTAATGATCTTACTGTGTCTTCATCTTTTCCGTCTGCTTGTGTGTCATCAAGTTTTACTGAAAGAACAGTCTTTTCTGAATTTTCTTGATTTAATTTTATAACTGTTTCTATAAGTTCATTTATGTCAGATGCACTTTTTTCGCTACCAACATAAGCTTCTATATCTGCATTATATTTTGACTTTTCTTGTTCTGTCATTTCTGTGCTTGGTTCTTCTGGAACATTAGCATTTTTATCTTCAATTTTTTCAAATGATTTCAATTTAAATTCATCATCTACTTTAGTGAATGTATATTTGTAATCTTGAATTTGATTTAAATCAACATATTTTGAAATAGCACTATAAATATATCCATCAATATCTTGGTTTGCAGTAGTTCTTAAGGCATTTTCATAATCGCTATAAGAGAAAGCTTTTAATCCTGCATCCTCTGGAAATTCTTTCATTTGGAAGTCATAGTTTGATAATAATTGACATCCTTTTGCATTTATTTCATCTGAAAAGAATGGTTGGATAAATATTGGTTTAACATATATTTCGATTTTATCACTATACTTAACTGCTTTTGTTATTACTTCTGTTACTTCTGGTGGTGTATCTTCTTCTACATCATTTTCTTGAACTTCATAATTTGCAGTTGTTTTATTATATGTGTACCCTATTGTTTTGTATTCGTCTGTAAAATTAGTGTCACTATCATAAAGGCTAAAATCTTTATATTCAAGAGTTGAATCTTCGAATATATTGTCCGCATATTCTTGAACTTTGTCTTTTGACACTGATTTTGTACTGCTCTCTTTATTCATATCTGAGTTAGTAACTTGTGCCATTGCTAATATTAATTTTAATTCATTTTTTATATTTTCATTATCTTTATCAAATCCGCCAGATGCATAAATCGCATATTTGGCAAATGTCTTTTTGTTTCCTGTTAATTTATATGCTCCTGCTATATCTGCATCACTATTTATTAAATCTTCTGATGTAATTTCATCGCCTTTTTCATCAGCTTTTGTTGTATTTGTATCATCTGTAGTTTGGTTTGTTGCTAGTTCTTCTGGCTTTGCTGATACTTTATCTTTGTTTGTTCCTAATATAATTACACAAGTTAATATAATTGCTACAAGTAAAGCAATAAATATTACTAATGCAACTAGTGGTATTCCTTTTTTTCTTTTCATAGTTCATTCTCCTCTTTTGTAATATTTTCTTATAAATTATATATTTTAATATATATTTTTTCAATATATTATTTAACAATTTTTGCAAAGTACTGATTTTAATCCTACATCTAAATCTATCATTCCGTTTTTTGATTTGTAATCTAGATCAATCAACTCTTTCAAGATATTTTCAATTTCTTTTGTGCTGAAATATTCAGCTTGTTTTTTATATTTGCTAGTTAAAAATACTTGATTAGGTTTCAATGACAATGCTTCAACTAAATCTCTTCTTTCTATTAGTGCTAGTTTGGTTAAATATAATTTCTTAAAATGATTATATAGTGTGATTATTATTTTTTGAAGAGGTTCTTTATTGTATATCAAATTTCCTAATACAACTAATGCTTTTTCAGTATTTTTACTACCTAAATAATCAGTTAAATCAAATATAATTGCTTGCATATCTTTAATTGCAAGTTTATCTATATCTTCTTTTTGTATTTCTCCATTTTCTCCTGCAAACTCAATTAACTTTCTTATTTCGTTAAGTAGCGTTTGCATATTTGTTCCAGCTATTTCTATTAAATAGTTAAGATTTTGATCTTGTATATTTACCTTATACATTGCACAAATTCTTTTTAATTTACTTTTTATTTCTGTTGGTTTTAATGGCTTAGTTTCAATTATTACAGCGTTTTTTTCTAATGTTTTATAAAAATCAAATTTGTGAACTGTTTCTTCTATAAATACTATTACACAAGATTCTTCTATTATCTCTAAATTTTCAGATACATATTTTTTAAATTTATCTTTCATTGGAGATTTACAATCTTTCTTAAAAAGATTTGAATTTCTTACTATTATTAATTTCTTTGGGTATCCAAATGCTGGTGTTTCTATATCTGCTATCAATGTATCAATATTATTTTCGTCTAATAAAATATAATTTATTCCTAAACTTAATTCTCCAAATATTTTTTTGATTTTCTTCAAATATTCTTGTTGAACATATTTTTCTTCTCCGTAAAATACATATATTCCATGTAAATTTTGATTTTTCAAATCATTTTCTAACTCTAAAATATTTGTAGACATTTACTTCTCCCTTAAATTTATTTTTCTAGCATTATTTTTATAGCTTCTGATACGCTCCAAGCTTGTGCAAATGCACCTTTTGGAAGATATGGTGGTTTAGAATTATATAATTCTGATATAGTTCCTATAGCTCCTTCTTTCATTGCTTGTGCAAAACTTTTTTTATAATTAGAAATTATTTTTTCATATTCTTCTTCTAATTTCTTTTTCTCTGTTTTATTTTTTTCATTTTTTATAATTGTTTTATAGCTTTCTACATATAATCCTGCGAGCCATGGCCATGTAATTCCTTGATGATAACTCATGTCTCTTCTAAATCCATCGCCTTCATATACTGCAATATATTTTGGATCTTTTTTTGAAAGTGTTGCTAAACCATATTTAGTGTATAATTCTTTACCAACTGTTTTTAGCGTTTCTTTTGCTTTTTCATTGCTTAATATCATTACAGGATATGTTGTAGATAGTGCAAATAATTGATTTGGTCTTATTTCTTCGCTTCCTATTACATCATCTAAACATTTATTTTTTTCATTATAAAACTTTTTATTAAAGCTTGCTTTTACTTTTTTAGCAAGTTTTTCATATTCATCGTGAGTTTTTTCATCATTGTATCTTTCTGCAAGGTCTGCTACTACTTTTAATGCGTTATACCATAAGCTATTTAATTCTACCGCCTTACCATTTCGTGGTGTAACAGCAAAATTTCCAACTTTGGCATCCATCCAAGTTAATTGTGTCTCAGGTGTTCCAGCAGATATTAATCCGTCTTTATCCATAAAAATATTACTGTCATCTACATTTATTCCGTTTTGGAAACTTTCAATTATATTCTTCAATATTTTATATAAACTATTTTTTACAAATGTATAATCTTGTGTATATTCTAAATATTTGCTTACTGCTTCAATTAATAATAGTGAACTGTCAACACTGTTGTAAAGAGGTCTGCTATCATATCCAGAATATCCATTAGGTACTAGTCCGTATTTAATGTCTTTTGTCATCATTACCAAAACTTCTTTTGCTATATCAAATCTTCTTGTTTTTAAAAGAAGCCCTTCAAAAGAAATTAATGTATCTCTTCCCCAGTCTAAAAACCATGGAAATCCTGCAATTATTGTGTGTAATGAAAATTTAGGTCTATATGTTACAAAATTATCTGATGCTATTACTAAATCTCTCATTTGTTCTTGATTACTTTTGCTTTGATTTTTATCGACCAAATTACTTGCATCAATTATTTTATCTAATCTTTTTTTCTCATTTTCGATTACTGTTTTTCCATCTATTTCTTCAATATTTTCTTCTAATCCACATACAATTGTAAATTCTTTTGTTGTATTTGCCGCAATGTTTATTTCATATCTACCAGGTACAAATAAATCTTCTTCTGGATAGAATCCTCTTTTTTCTTCTTCAATATAGAACATATTTTTAAATGTATCATTTTGATGTTCTATATATTCTCCCTCTTTTGAATATAAATATATTGGCAATATTTTATTTCCATCTACAGTTACTCTTACTTTGTTATCTATTATTTTTTGATTAACATTATATTCGTGATTTGTATTCATGCAATGGAAATCTCTATAATTCATTACTGGAGCTAGTTTCATTGTTATATCTTTATCAATATTTTCAATTTTGTAATACACACATACAATATTTTTTCCATACACCATAGAAATTTGTTTTTCTATTTTTATTTTGCTAGGTGTTTCGTACTTAAAAGATGGTGTATATATTTTCTCAAAACTTTCTAGGTTTTTGTATCCTTCTGAAATGTAATTTTTTCCAATATTACTATAAAGTATTTCTTCTTTTCCATCTACATTTATGCTTTCGTCAATTTTTGATAAAATAACATATCTTCTTGCTGGTGGCATTAGTGGTGCTACCAATAGTCCATGATATTTTCTTGTATTTATTCCTAATACAGATTGGCTTGCAAAACCACCGATTCCATTAGTTATTAACCATTCCTTTGTTATTCCATCTTCTAAACTTAATTGCTTCTTACTTAACTTCATTTGTAAATCTCCTAATATAATTATTTATTTAGTTTTTCCATTTCGTGATATAGTTTTTGATTTTCATTTTTTCTCTTATTAGTTGTTTGAATTGACTCTATTCTCTCACTATATTTTGTATTAAATTTGCTCTTTCTTTTATTTTGAGCTATTTTTGATTTTTTCATTTTCCTTTTTTGCTTTTTAATTTTTTCGTTTGCTTTTCTTTCTCTTTTTAGCTCATCTTCTAATATAGAATTTATAAGTAAATATTCTGGTGTGCTTTCTTTGTCTCTAAATTTTAAATCATTGCATACTAATTCCATTATTGATGAAGCAATTACATCTGAATTGTGTCTTATGTATCCGTCTTCGATTTTTGAAAGATTTTTTTGAATAATTCTTATTCCTTTTGATGTTGCTTTATCTATATCAGGTAATACTATGTCTTGTCCCTCTTTATTGTATTTTCTTACATACTCTGGAACGATTTCTCCTGTATCTGCCATACAATAATCAATAATTTCTTTTCCAGTATGGTTAAATAATGCTTCTAAGTGATCTGTTATTGAATAATTGTCTGTTTGACCTGGTTGTGTCATTATGTTAGCTATATAGATTTTTATTGCTTTGCTTTCTTTTATAGCTTTTGATACATTTTTAACCAATAAATTTGGTAATACATCTGTATATAAACTTCCTGGTCCAATTATAATTGCATCTGCTTCTTGAATTGCCTCTAGCACTCCTGGTGCTGGCTTACAATTTGAAGGGCTTATATAAATTCTTTTAATTTTCGTTACTTTATCATAGGCTACTTCAGGTATTCTTTCTCTTGTTTCAACAACAGTTCCATCTTCAAGTTCAGCACATACTGTTATTTCATCTAATGTTGTTGGTAAAACTTGACCTGTTATATTTAATATTTCTGTACTCTTTTTTAATCCTACTGATGTTGATAAAAACATCTCATTCATTGCCTCTAAATAGATATCACCAAAGTTTAAGTTTTTTAATCTTGCATTTGTAAAATTTAAATTAAATAACTTTCTCATTAATTCTTCTTTATCTGACAATGCAATTATACTTTCTTTTATTTCGCCATATGGTAATGATTTTAGTTCTCTTCTTGATTCTTTCTCAGCGTCACTACTATTACTATCAGCCATATTTACTATTGCTGTTATATTACTTGTATATTTTTTTAGTCCTTTTATTACTGTATTTAAGCCGTTTCCTCCGCCTATAACAACAACTTTTGGTCCTTCTTCATACATTGTTTTATTGAAAATTAGTCCTTTTATGTTTAAATTGGCTTTTTTTCCTTTTTCAGTTGTTGTGTTATTAGCTTCAATTAATATTTCTAAAACTCTTCTTTGCATATATATAAAACCAACTACAATTGCTGTAAAGCCCAAAACGAATTCTACAACTATTTGTATTATTTCTTTTGGTCTTAAAACTTTTGATTCTAATATATTTGCAAAAGCAAAACATGTTAAGCATACTCCTACTAGTATTAAAAACATCCATCTTTTTATTTTTGTTCTTGAATTAAACCAACTAAAAAAACCTTTCATTTATTTCTCATCCTTCCTAATACGTAATTTTATAATACAATTACTTCTAGTTCTAACTCTACTCCAAATTTTTCTTTAACTTTTTCTTTAGTGTATTTAATCAATTTTTCAATATCTTTTGCAGTTGCATCCCCTGTATTTACAATAAATCCTGCGTGTTTTGTTGAAATTTGTGCTCCACCTATTGTATATCCCTTTAATCCCGCTTCATCAATTAGTTTCGCTGGTATACAATTTTCTGTCCTTTTAAATATACTTCCTGCATTTGGCATATCAAGAGGTTGCTTATCTTTTCTAGTATCCATCATTTCTTTTCTTTTTGCTTTAATTTCCTCTTTGTTGCCTTTTTGAATTTTAAATGTGCTTGCTATTATAATCCATTTCTTTTCAAAAAATATACTATGTCTATATGCAAATTTGTGCTCTTCATTTGTTAATTTTCTTATATTATATTTCTCATCTAATATAACGGTTTCTAATAAAACATCTTTAATTTCAGATCCATATGCACCAGCATTCATTTTTACAGCTCCACCTACTGTTCCTGGAATTCCCCCCAAGAATTCGTATCCGCTTATTCCACTTCTATATGTAAATTCGGATAGTAATGCTGCTGGCACTCCTGCGCCTACTGCTATTCTGTCTTGTTCAATCTTCAAATGTTTGAAATTTAATTTTATTATTATTCCCCTAAAGCCTGTATCTTTGACTATTACATTGCTTCCGTTTCCTATTATACATGTTTTTATTCTAAGACTTTTAGCCAATTTTAATACATAAATAAGTTCTTGAACATTTTGAACTTCTACAAAAAAATCTGCCATTCCGCCGACTTTAAAAGAAGTGTGTTTACTCATATTTTCATTCATTAGTACTTTATCTTTTGAGATTTCTTTTATTAATTCATCATAAATCATATTTCCTCCTATTTTTTATATAGAACTTTATTATTTTGAGGCGTTGTTCTAGTTGTAGTATTATAGCACTCTCCTGTATAATAATTTACTATATACGAATCAGTTGCATTGTCTATTCCTAGTTGCTTCAATGTCTCTGGTGTTAGTAGGTAATATTGTTTGTCTACTTCTCCTGATGACCAATATTTATTATTGTCTTTCCATATTATCCTACTATCATTTGGATTACTTGCTTTAGTTCCTATTAAAAAGTTTTCATCACCTGTTGTTCTATATTGTTCATAATGTTCATAAACAGCGTGATACACTGTTTCTAAATCTGATAATAGTTGTTTTTCTTTACTATATTCTCCTCCGTTAATTGTATATTGAATTGCTATACTTGCAATTATTGATAGTACAATTATTGTAACAACTAATACCAGCATTGTTATACCATTTTCTTTTCTTATCATTTGCATATTTTTTCTCCCTTTTTAAAGATATGCTTATCATATCATTTTTTTATCTTTTTTACAAGAAAAATCACTAATAATTCCTTTATTTAAAGAATAAAAATTAGTTTTATATTTTTTATTTGAACATAAAAAATAAGCACCATTTGTGAAATATCCCTTATTATTAAATTTAATAATTCTGAGTATTTCACAAATAATAGTGCTTACTTTTATTTTTTACATATCATTAATTTTTACATTTCTCTTATGCTCTATTTTCTCCCATTGAGTATTTGGTTTGATTATGCATTTTATATTTATAAGTATCCAAGATGCCATAAATACTGGATAAAGTATGATACCTTTCCACATTTTCTTTATCGGTTTCTTTTCAATAATCATAACAAATATTGCTGTAAATACGGGAACAATAAATGTTGCTACTAGATATTTTATATAGTTAAAAATCAACATTCCTGCTGACATTCCATCTGCTAAAAAAATTACAGTGTTGATTGCTAACAATAAGAATGTAACAATCATCATTGGAATTCCCATTAAATAAAGGAAACCATCAAAATTCATTAATGTTCTATATTCTAAAACACCTTCTGCTAGGTCTTTTGTATAATATTTCATACATTGAAGATGTCCAACTGTCCATCTTGATCTTTGTGACCAACTTTGTTTAAATTCTGTAGGTTGTTCATCATAAACTATCGCATCTGTTGCCCAACCTAATTTTCTACCTTTAGCTATATTTTTAAGTGAAAATTCTATATCTTCTGTTAAAGTTATAGTGTCCCAACCTGTTGGTTTGATTAAGTTGAAGTCTACCATAAATCCTGTACCATTGATTAATGGTGATAATCCTAAGTTGTATCTTGCTAGATGGTAGAATCTATTCATCATCCAATAGAATAATGCATATCCTGCTGAAATCCAACTATCTGCGGGGTTCTTTATATCTCTATATCCTTGAACAATCTCTTCGCCCTGACATAGTTTTTTGTTCATTGCATTTAAGAAGTTTTTATCAACTACGTTATCTGCATCGAATACACAGAAAGCATCATAATCTGCATTTTCTTTTATTTTTTGATTCAAAAACCATTGCATTGCAAATCCTTTTGTTTTTCTTTTTTCATCGAATCTTTCATAAACAATAGCTCCTAAGTTTTTTGCTATTTGAGCTGTGTTGTCTGTGCAGTTGTCTGCAATTACATATATGTCATATAATTCTTTTGGATAATCTAATGCTTGTAAACTTTCAACTAGAGCGCCTATAACAGATGCTTCGTTGTGTGCAGGTAAAATCATCATGAATTTATGTTTTTTATTTTTTATTAATGGCTTTTCTTTAAATTGTATTAGAGCACAAGCACTTATAATTAATTGGTATAACCAATATATAACTATGATCCATCCAAGTGCTTGTTGAAGTATATAAATATATTTCATATTTTCTACCTCTTTCTTCTTTCCTTATTCTTCTACTTTTTCTTGTTCTGATTTATTTTCTTCTTTTTTCTCTTCTTCTTCACCAAATCTCATTGTTAGATTTACTCTATCTTGGTCATCTATATCAGTTACTTTTACCATAACCTCTTGTCCAACCTTTAAGAAATCTTCAACTTTTTCAACTCTTTCTTTTGTTATTTTTGATTTATGAACTAAGCCTTCTTTTCCTCCGCCTATTGCTACGAAAGCTCCAAATGTCATTATTTTTGTTACTTTACCTTTATAAATTTTTCCTACTTCAATTTCTCTAGCAATCTCTTCTATCATTTCTAAAGCTCTATCTCCATTTGCGCCTTCTGATGTGTATATAAATACTGTTCCGTCTTCTTCGATGTCTATTTTAACGCCTGTTTCATCAATAATTTTATTTATCATTTTTCCACCAGGTCCGATTACATCTTTTATTTTATCTACACTAATTTTTGTATTAATAATCTTTGGAGCATATTTTGAAACATCTGCTCTTGGTTCAGCTATTACTGGTTTCATTATATCATCTAATATATGTTTTCTAGCTTTTCTAGTTCTTTCAAAAGCTTCTGCTATTATATCATATGATAATCCATCAACTTTTATATCTACTTGAATAGCTGTAATTCCTTTTTCTGTTCCACCAACTTTGAAGTCCATATCACCGAAGAAATCTTCTATTCCTTGGATATCTGTAAGCATTACATAATTTTTATCATCATTAGGATCTGTTACTAATCCAGTTGAAATACCTGCAACAGGTCTTTTAATTGGAACACCAGCATCCATTAATGCTAAAGTACTTCCACAAATACTTGCTTGTGATGTTGAACCATTTGAAGATAATACTTCTGATACAACTCTTA
>USQZ01000043.1 GCA_900556975.1 uncultured Clostridium sp.
TCGAACCCTCACAGGCGGTTTTGGAGACCGATGTGCTACCATTAACACTATACCCCTAAATGACTTATTCATTATACAGTACGTTTTTCAAAAAATCAATAGCTAAAATAAAAATTCGCAAAATTCGTAAATTATTATGAAGATTGCAGATTATTGAAGAATCAAATTATCAAAAATTTGATTCTTCAATTAAAGTTATTTATTATTTTCAATTAATTTTTCTACTATTTGTATTGCATTTGTTGCAGCGCCTTTACGAATGTTATCTGCGACAACCCACAAGTTTAAACCTGAATCAACAGATTCGTCTCTACGAATTCTACCGACAAATACTTCATTATGTTCAGAAGCGTTTGTTGCTAATGGATAAGTATTTGTGGCAGGATTGTCTTGAACAATTATTCCTGGATAGTTTTCTAATGTAGAATATACATCTTTTATATCAAAATCTTTTTCAAATTCTACATTTATAGATTCACTGTGTGAATTAAGAACAGGTACTCTAACTGTTGTAGCGGTTACTTTTAAATCAGGTCGATCCAAAATTTTTCTTGTTTCGTTTATCATTTTCATTTCTTCTTTTGTGTAGCCGTTTTCAAGAAATACATCAATGTGTGGAAGACAATTATTGTAGATAGGATGTGGCCATTTTTTAGGTTCTAGACCTTTTTGAGTATTGTAGAAGTCATCAACTGCTAATTTTCCACCGCCAGATACAGCTTGATATGTAGAGTAGACCACTCTTTTAATTTTGTATTTTTCATCAAGTGCTTTTAATGGAATTACTGCTTGTATGGTTGAGCAGTTTGGATTGGCTATTATTCCATGATTTTTAAAAGCTGAGTCCATATTTACTTCTGGAACAACTAATGGAACGGTTGGATCCATTCTAAATGCACTGCTGTTATCTACAACTATACAACCTTTTGATGCTGCTATTGGGGAGAATTTTTTAGATGTATCTCCACCTGCAGAGAAGATGGCAAAATCAAAGCCTTCATCAAAAGAGTCTTCTTTTAATTCTCTTGTAATGTATTCCTTTCCCATAAATTTGATTTTTTGTCCCGCTGATCTTGAAGAACAAAAAAAGGCGTACTCTGAAATAGGAAGATTGAATTCTTCTAAAACTTGAAGTGCTTTTCTTCCAACTAATCCAGTAGCGCCTACTAATGCTAATTTGTATTTTTTCATAATGATTACCTCACTTTTATTTAAGTGATAAGAGAGAAAAATATAGTTATATTTTTCTACATTGATATTATATGAAAAAAATGAAAAAATAACAATAAAAATTAATAAAATATGATAAATTTTAAATTATTGTCATATATGAATATTATTTTTGATTTTATGGACAAATTTTTTATATTATGATAAGATACAAATGTTAAAAATATTAGGAGAAATTAAAATATATAGATAGAACTCAAGAAGCGGATGTAAGAGAGGATAAAGAATATGAAAAAACAAATGTATATAAATTTAATTGCTCAAACAATGGCATATGCTATAAATTTAGCAATTAGCTTTTTTTTGACACCATATATTGTTAATCATATAGGTGTTGAAGCTAATGGTTTTGTAGGTTTAGCTAATAATTTTGTAGAATATGCGCAGTTGATTACTGTTGCACTTAATTCAATGGCTGGTAGATATATTACTATAAAATTGCATCAAAAAAATCAAAAAGAAGCTAACAAATATTTTACAGCAGTTTTCTTTGCTAATTTATTTTTAGCTGTAGTTTTAACAATAGTATTTTCATTTGTAATTGTATTTTTAGGAAATATATTAAATATTTCTGCTGATTTAGTAGTTGATATAAAAATACTTTGGGCTTTGATATTTGCTAATTTCATAGTTTCTTTATTTACTTCAATTTTTTCTGTATCAACATTTGTAGCAAATAGACTAGATAAAACTGCTATTGCTAATATAAGAGGTATTGTTATAAAAGCTGCTATATTAGTCGGTTGTTATACGTTTTTTAGACCATTTACATTTTATGTTGGAATTGCAATGCTTGCTTTAGGATTGAATAATTTGATTAGTCATATTATTTATAAAAGAAAATTAGTTCCAGAATTAAAGATTTCAAAAAAAGAATTTGATATTAAATATGTCAAAGAATTAGTATCATCTGGAATTTGGAATTCTGTATCTAAGCTAAGTTCGATTTTGTCATCTGGATTAGATTTATTGATTACAAACATTTTTGTAAATGCTGTTGCTATGGGAGTAATGAATTTATCAAAAACTATATCTAATATAGTACTTTCATTATTTGGAACGTTAGCTTCAATTTTTGCTCCTCAACTTACGATTTCATATGCTGAGGGTGATGTTGAAGGTATGAAGAAACAATTAATTTCTGCAATTAAATTAATGGGATTGTTTGCGGCTATTCCAATTGCTATATTAATAGGTTTTGGAAAAGAGTTTTATCAATTATGGGTTCCAAATCAAAATGCGAATTTATTAGAGTTATTAACAATTATAACATGTTTTAATTTGATTTTTGCTTTGCCATTAGAACCTTTATATAATATTTTTACAGTTAAAAATAAAATAAAAATTTCTTCGATTGCATTGATTTCTTTTAGCATTTGTAGTATTTTAACAGTGTTTATAGGATTGAATTTTATTCATAATGAAGATGCTAAAATTATATATATTGTTGCAGTGGGAGCTTTTTATAATGTTCTTAGATTATTAACATTTTTACCTATCTATGGAGCTAAATGCTTGGATTATAAGGTTACAACTTTTTATCCAGCAATATTAAAAAATGTATTATCTGTTATTATTTTAGTAGTATTAGCATTTGGAATTGGATTTATATTACATATTAATTCTTGGATTAAATTAATATTAGCATGTGCTATATTAGGTGTATTAGGTTTAATTATTAATATATTTATATTATTTAATAAAGAAGAAAGAAATGAAAATATTAAAGTTTTAAAAGAAAAATTGAAAAAATCAAAGGAGAAAGTGAGTGAATAATATGGCAATTCCTAAAAAAATTCATTATTGTTGGTTCGGTAGAGGAGAAAAACCAGAACTTGCAAAAAAATGTATAGAATCATGGAAAAAGTATTGTCCTGACTATGAATTTAAAGAATGGAATGAAGATAATTTTGACATACATTCAAATAAATATGTAGAACAGGCATATAATGCTAGAAAATTTGCGTTTGTTACTGATTATGTGAGATTATATGCTTTATATTATGAGGGTGGCGTATATATGGATACGGATGTGGAAGTATTAAAGCCTATTGATGAATTTTTGAAACATAAAGCTTTTTCAAGCTTTGAAAATAATAATACGATTCCAACAGGATTAATGGCTTCTGAAAAAGGAAATGAATGGATTAAGGATTTGTTAGATGAATATACAGATTTGAATTTTATTGATGAGGATGGAAATATGGATCTAACGACAAATGTGACTAGAATAACTAATTTGACTCACGAAAAATATGGATTAAAATTGGAATCTTCATATCAAGAGTTAAAAAATGGAATTGTTACTTTATATCCATATGATTATTTTTGCCCAAAGGATTGGTCTACAGGAGAGATTCATTTAACTGAAAATAGTGCAACTATACATCATTTTTCTGGTTCTTGGCATACTGCGCAAGAAAAAGAAAAAGCCAATATATATAGAGAAAAACTTGAAAAGTATATAGCTAAGTATCATGATGAAGATATTGCTAGAGAAAAATTGAATAAAGATGAATTACGTAAATTTTATCTAAAACATCCTTTGAAAGCTGTTAAAAAGATAATTGAGAAAATGAAAGGAAAGTAAAAATGAAATTTAGTGTTATTGTTCCTGTTTATAATGTCGAAAAATATTTAGCTAAGTGTATTGAAAGTATAGTGAATCAAACTAATCAAGATTTCGAATTATTACTTGTTAATGATGGAACTAAGGATAATTCCCAAAAAATTATAGATGAATATGTTGTAAAATATCCAAATAAAGTGTATGGATTCATAAAAGAAAATGGTGGACTAAGTGATGCTAGAAATTATGGGGTTGAGAAAGCTAAAGGAGAATATATTGTATTTGTAGATTCAGATGATTATATTGATCTAAAGCTTTTAGAAGAGTTGGATGAACAGATTAAAAAATATGAGTGGTTAGATGTAATAGGATATAACTTTGTTGACGTGAATGAAAATTACGAAAAAATGGGAGTCACTACACGACCAATTGGAGAAAATGTTAATGGTGAAGAAGCATTTCGAAAATTGATTTTATCAAAGAAATATTTTGAACCTGCTTGGGGATTTGCTTATAGAACAAGCTTTTGGAAAAATAATAAATTTGAGTATATGAAAGGGATTTATCATGAGGATTTTGCTTTAATTCCTTTAGTTTTGATTAAAGCAGATAGAGTTTCTTTCGTAGATTTTGATGGGTATTATTATGTTAAAAATAATAATAGTATTACTAGACAAATTAACATGGAGAAAGAAAAGAAACTTGCAAATGATCTTTTAAAAGGATATGATTATTTGTATGAAGAATTGAAAAAAACCAATGTAAAGGATCAATATGTGAAAAAATTATTTATGTCGTATTTAGTTAATTCACTTATATATAGATTAGAGCATATAAATAAAGAATTAAAAAATTGGTATAGAAAAGAGCTTAAAAAAAGAAATGTTGCTGAATATATAATGGAAGATACTTTTAAAAGAAAAATAAGAAAATTACTTATAAGGACTAAGAATAGAGTGTAGAAAGAAAGGTGATTGATATAAAAGTTAGTATAATAGTTCCTGTATATAATACTGAAAAATACTTAAAAAAATGTTTGAATTCTTTAGTGAAACAAACATTAGATGAAATAGAAATTATTATAATTAATGATGGAAGTGTTGATAAATCACAAGAGATTATAGATGAATTTTCAAATCAATATCCTGATAAGATAAAAAGTTATATTCAATCAAATTCTGGACAAGCTGCTGCAAGAAATTTTGGGCTAAAGAAGGCTGTGGGGGAATATGTTCTTTTTATTGATAGTGATGATTATATTGAAGTGAATACATGTGAAAAAGTTTATGGAATAGCAAAACAAAGTGATTTGGATATATTATGTTTTAACATGTGTGAAGAATTTGAAAATAATATAGAGAAGCCAAGTAATTATTATAGCTTTAATAACTATTCCAAAAATATAAAGTATGTATTAAATGAAACATCAGTAACTAATAAGTTGATACGTCGAAAAATATTGATTGATAATAAATTATTTTTTATGGAAGATTATATTTATGAAGATTTAGAACTTATTCCAAGGTTAGTTTTATATACTGATAAAATTGATTTTATAGATGATAAATTATATCATTATGTAATTCATAATGATTCAACTATGAGACAAAAAAATTATAATCCAAAATTGAATAGTATTTTTGTTGTAATTGAATCTCTTAAAAAGAAATTTGATAATACGCCATATACAAGTGAAATGGAATATTTATGTATTGAACATTTGTTACATGGAGCTGTGTTAAGATATTTAGATTATCCAGAAGGAAATAAAGATATAATAAAAATTGCTGATATTATGAAAAAGGATTTTCCAAACTGGCGAAAAAATAAATATTATAGAAAACAAAATTTGAAATATAAAATAGTATGTGAATTAGCGTTTAATAAGAAAATTAAACTATTGAAAAAAATTTTGAAAAAATAGAGGTACAAATTGAAGAAAAATATATTGTTTGTAGTTGATAATTTAAAAATGGGTGGAGTAACCAAGGTCCTTGGTAATTTGTTGAATAGATTAGATTATTCTTTGTATGATGTAGATCTTCTAATTTTACATTATTACGAGGATATGAAATTTAAATATCCATCTAGTGTAAAAATAATTACTGCTGGTAATGACTTGAATCTTATAGATGAAAATATCGGGAAATTATTAAAAGAAAAAAATGTAATAAAAATTATTAAGAAGGCATTGTTTGCTTTTTCTATAAAAACAGGAATTATTAAGAAAAAAATATTAAATAATAGGAAAAAAGCTTTAAATAAAAAATATGATATTGAGATTGCTTTTGGTGATGGATTTCCATATTTATATACTGCTTATGGAGATGCTAAGAAAAAAATTGCATGGATGCACTCAGATGTTTTAGTAAAAGATTATTCAGCTAGATACTATAATAGGATGAAAAAAGCAATACAAAGTATGAATGCTTGTGTTGCTGTTTCTGAAAAAGTTGGTGAATCTTATATTAAAAAATATTCTGCTAATAATGTGAATGTTATTCAAAATGTCATAGATGACGATGAAATAATAAAAAAATCTAATTTATTGACTCAAGATATTGAATTTGATAAAAAACAATTGAATTTTATTTCAGTTGGAAGATTAGATTATTCTAAGAATTATGAAATGATGTTAAAAAATGCAATAAAATTAAAAAATGAAGGGTTTAAATTTAAAGTATATATAATAGGAGATGGAGAAGAAAAGGAAAAATTAGATAAAATTATTATTGAGAATAATATGGAAGATGTATTTATATTATGTGGAAGGCGTGATAATCCATATGTATATGTGAAAAATGCTGATATGTTTTTACTTTCTTCAAGATATGAAGGGCTTCCTACTGTAATAATCGAGGCTTTAATTCTACATGTACCTTGTTTGTCTACTGATGTAGCTGGAGTTAAACAAATATTAAATGGAAAAGGAGGAATTATTGCTAAAAATGATGATGAAGATTTTTATATAAAGTGGAAAAATATTTTATTGAATCAAGATGTAATTACCAAACTAAAAGATCAATTAAAAGATTATAGATATGATAATGATGTAATAATAAAGAAAATTAATAAATTATTTAATAATGCTTAGATTAAGGGGTTAACAAATGAATTCAGAGAAAATTAATAAAATAAATAAATGGTTAGTTGTTGCTTTTTTAATTATGCAACCAATTTTAGAGTTAATTATAACACTTTTTAAAAATGATAGATTTACAATTGCGGGGATGTCAATAGGTACTATTATTAGATATGGATTACTGGCAATTATAATTATTTTGGCTGTTTTATCAAATCTAAAAAGAAAAAGTACTAAATTATTTATGGGAACAGTGGTTATATATGGAATATACATGATTGTACATTTTTTAAATAATAGAAACTTTGATGCTGTGATATTAGGGACAAGTATGTCAAAAGGTTTTATTACAAGTATGATGTATATTTCTAAATATATTATTCCTATTTGTATTGTATATTTAGTTTATGTTTTAAATTTTGGATATAAAGAGTTAAAAATTTCTGTAATTACTACAGTTTTAATAGTTTCTTTGATAATTATAATTACTAATATGTTAGGAATAGATTTTGTTGCATATTCTTTTGAAAATAATACGAAAGTTGCTGCAAACATTTTTAAATGGTTTGATTCTTCTTACCAATATTCTGACTGGAGACTACTTACTTCTAGAGGATGGTTTTCATCAGGTAATGAATTGAGTGCTTTTTTTGTATTATTGTTGCCAATAACTTTTTACGTTGCATTTAATGAGAAGAAAAAAATATACTTTATAGTTCCTTTTGTTCAAATGATAGCTATGTTGTTAGTTGGAACGAGGGTTTCTGTTTATGGTGCAATCTTAATGTTTGTTGCATCTGTTGTTGCGTTTATTGCAGATTCTATAATTAACAAAAAAAGAATAGTGAAAAGTACAATTATAGTGACATTAATTATTAGTGTAGTATATGGTATATTCTTTGCATATTCACCTTTTATGAATAGAATAAAAGTAGGAGAAGGTGCTGTAAATAGTTTTATAGATGAAAAAAATGATAAAAACAGTGAGAAGAAAGTTGAATTAACAGCTGATGATAATACACCAGAAAGAATATTTATAAAAGAAAAATACCAAGAAGAGTCAATACCTTATGATATGATAGATAGAGTGTATAGTTATTTAGAACATTCTGATTTTTGGGTACATATAATTAAGGATGTAAATATAAAGGATAGAAGCAATGCTAGAAAATTAAAAACATTAATACTTGCAGATATTGAAGAAAATAAATCAGGAAATTTAGATAAAGTTGTTGGAATAGGTGAGGTTCCAGTTTATCCTGAATGTGATTATATTACTCAATATTATTATATAGGAGTAATTGGTATTATTATATTTTTATTACCATTTATACTAGTTTTTATATTATTAGGTTGTAATGAATTTATTAGGATATTTGATAAAAAGTTTAATTATTTGCGTGTAGTATATTTAATATCATTAGCAATGATATTTGCTACTGCATATAGTGCAGGACATGTATTAGAGACAGTTTTTATAAATTCTTTTATAGGATTGATTGCAGGAATGTGTATGCAAGAAATTTTAAAAAGAAAGAGAGAGAATATATCTGATTCTGGATTAGAAAGATATATTACTAAAATGTATTCTAATACTAAAAAAGAATTTATTGATGAATTAGATAAAAAAGTAGAAAACAATGAAAAGAGTTTTATAGTTACAGCTAATCCTGAAACTTTAATGATTGCACAGAATGATTCAAATTTTAGTAAATGTTTATTAGACGAAAATACAATTATTGTCCCTGATGGTATTGGAATATTAAAAGGTGCCAATTTATTTGGCGACAAAATTGAAGAAACAATAACAGGAGTGGAACTTTCAAAAGAATTGTTTAGAATTGCAAATGAGAAGAGCAAATCTATATATTTATTTGGGGCTAGCGATGAAGTAATTAGTAGGCTGGTAGAAATGATAAAGCTTAATTATTCTAATATTCAAATTTTAGGATATGATAATGGGTATGTGGAGGATAGACAAGCTGTATTTGAAAAAATAAAGAAATTAAAACCAGATATTGTATTAGTTGCGTTAGGAATACCTTATCAAGAATTAATGATATATAATAATCTAAATTATTTTGAAAAGGGAATCTTTATGGGGGTTGGAGGAAGTTTTGATGTATTAAGTGGTTCAAAAAAACGTGCACCAAAATTCTTCGTAAAATCACATTTAGAATGGTTATATAGAATAACTAAAGAGCCAAAAAGATTAAAAAGATTTTTTAAGAGTAATGTGAAATACGTGTTTAAAATAATACAAGAGAGGTAGTAATATGGCTGATATAAGTGTTATTGTTCCAGCATATAATGCTGAAAAATATTTAGAAAAGTGCTTAGATTCGTTAGTAAATCAAACTAAAAAGAATATTGAGATTATTGCTGTAAATGATGGATCAAAAGATAATACATTAAAAATATTGAATGAATATAAATCTAAATATCCAGATATGATAAAAGTTATTTCACAGGAAAATCAAGGATTAAGTGTTACAAGAAATAATGGGATTAAAGTAGCTTCTGGAAAATATATTGTGTTTGTAGATAGTGATGATGAGATAGAATTAGACTTATTAGAAAAAATATGGGATAAAGTAATCGAATTTCCATATGATATAATTGCTTTTGATGTGAATTGGATATATCCAGATAAAAATCAAATAGCTAAATCAGCTGTTATATGGGATAAGAAAGAATTATTGCTAGAAGATAAGAAAAAATTATTAATTGATATTAATGTTATGGCATGTAATAAGGCATATAAAAAAGAATTATTTGAAGATGAATCTGTATTATTTGTTCCTAATACATGGTTTGAGGATGTTTTATTTACGTATAAGATTATTCCACAAATAAATAGTATTGCTAAAATAGATTTTCCAGGTTATAAATATTTCCAAAGGGAAAATTCAATAACATATACATATTCAGAAAGGTTAAATGAGATTCATAATGTTATGGATTCGATATTAAAATATTATAAACAGAAAGAATTTTATGATATTTATAAGGAAGAACTAGAATATATATTTGTAAGATATAGCTTTGCTACTTATATAAAAAGATTAGCAAAAACTAAAGATAAAAAAAGATTTAAGGAAGGAATTCATTTAGTAAAATCTAGAGTAAATGATCTGTTCCCAAATTATAAGAAAAATAAGTATTTATATTCCGGAAAAAAGAATTTTTATTTAAAAAACTTCAATAATTTTTTCGCATATTTAATATATTACTTAGAAAAAAATAAGATGAATTAGGAGATGATAAGTATGATTAAAGTAATGACTGTATTTGGAACAAGACCGGAAGCTATAAAAATGGCTCCACTTGTTAAAGAACTAAAGAGTAGAAAAGAGATTGAATGTATTGTTTGTGTTACTGCTCAACATAGACAAATGTTAGATCAAGTTTTAGAAGTTTTTGATATTAAACCTGATTATGACTTGGATATTATGAAGCAAGGACAAACTTTAAGTGATATTACAAGCAGAGTTTTATATGGATTAGAAGATGTTATAAAAGAAGTAAAACCAGATATTGTTTTAGTTCATGGAGATACAACGACAACATTTGCTGGAGCTTTGGCTGCTTATTATAATCAAGTTGATATTGGACATGTTGAAGCAGGACTTCGTACATGGAATAAATATTCACCATATCCTGAGGAAATGAATAGACAAATGGTTGGGGTTATGGCTGATATGCATTTTGCTCCAACTGAAAATAGTAAAAAGAGTTTATTAAAAGAAAATAAGGATGAATCTAAAATATATGTTACAGGAAATACTGCAATTGATGCTTTGGCAACAACAGTAAAAGAAGATTATTCACATCCAATATTTGATTGGATAGGAAATGATAGAATGATTCTTCTTACTGCTCATAGAAGAGAAAATCTTGGAGAGCCAATGAGAGGAATGTTCAAAGCTATTAAGAGAATAACTGATGAATTTTCTGATGTTAAAGTTGTGTATCCAGTTCATTTGAATCCAAAAGTTAGAGATGTTGCTAATGAGATTTTTGGCGATGATGATAAAGTAAAATTAATTGATCCACTTGAAGTAATTGATTTTCATAATTTCTTAGCTAAATCATATTTAATTTTAACAGATAGTGGTGGAATACAAGAAGAAGCACCTTCTCTTGGAAAACCAGTGTTAGTTTTAAGAGATACAACTGAAAGACCAGAAGGAATAGATGCAGGAACATTAAAATTAGCTGGAACGGATGAAGAAACTATTTATAAGTTAACAAAAGAATTGCTTGAAAATAAAGAAGAATATGACAAAATGGCTCATAGTGCAAATCCTTATGGAGATGGTAAGGCAAGTCAAAGAATTGCAGATGCTATAATTAAAAAATATTCAAATAGGTAAATATATATAGTATTACAAATGAAATAGATGAGAAAATTATTTGTAAAAGAGGTTTTTCATATGGATAAAATATCAATAATTGTACCTGTTTATAATGAAGAGGAAGCAATAAAAATTTTTTATGACAAAATAACAGAGGTTTCTGCTAGAATAGAAGCGGAATTTGAATTTATTTTTGTTAATGATGGTTCCAAAGATAAAACATTGGAGATTGTGAAGGAATATGCTAGACAAGATGCTAGAGTGAGGTTTGTTTCATTTTCTAGAAATTTTGGTAAAGAAGCTGCAATGTATGCTGGATTACAAGCATCTGAAGGTGACTATGTTGCAATAATGGATGTCGATTTGCAAGATCCACCTGATTTATTACCTGAAATGTATAATACTTTGCTTGAAAAGGAATATGATTGTGTTGCTACTAAAAGACAGACTAGAAAGGGTGAAAATCCTATAATTTCATTCTGTTCAAGATTGTTTTATAAATTAATAAATAAAATGACTAAAACAGAAATTGTTGATGGCGCAAGAGATTATAGACTTATGACTAGACAGATGGTAAATAGTATATTAGAAGTTACTGAATATAATAGATTTTCAAAAGGAATTTTTAGTTGGGTTGGTTTTAATACTAAGTGGATTGCTTATGATAATATTGAGCGTTCAGCAGGAAAAACTAAATGGAATTTCTGGAAGTTGTTTTTCTATGCTTTAGATGGTATTACTGCTTTTTCAACAGCACCTTTAATGATTGCAACTTTGGCTGGTATTTTGTTCTGTTTACTTGCGTTTATTATGATTATTGTTATTATTGTTAGAACATGTACATATGGTGATCCTGTTTCGGGTTGGCCTTCTTTAGTGTGTATTGTTTTGTTTGTTAGTGGCGTTCAACTTTTCTGCCTTGGCATTATGGGACAGTATATGTCTAAAGAGTATATGGAGATTAAGAATAGACCAATTTATATTATAAAAGAAACAGAAAAATCTATTAAAGAAGTGAAAGAAAGGTAGAATAAGTATGAAGAAAATATCTGTAGTTATTCCAATGTATTATGAAGAAGAAGTGGCTGAGATTTGTTATGATAGAGTTAGTACAATTTTAAAAAGTCTGTATGATAAATACAAATATGAAATTATATTTGTAAATGATGGTAGTAAAGATAAAACATTAAGTATTTTAAAAAATATTGCTGATAAGGATAAATGTGTTAAAATTATTTCATTTTCAAGAAATTTTGGACATCAAGCAGCTGTTACTGCTGGTATTAAATATGTTACTGGAGATGCTGTTGTGATTATGGATGCCGATTTGCAGGATCCACCAGAATTAATACCTGAAATGTTAAAACTTTGGGAAGATGGAAATGAAGTTATATATGGAAAGAGAAAAACAAGAAAAGGTGAGTCTGTTTTTAAAATACTAACAGCTCAAATGTTTTATAGTTTTCTAAATGCTATGTCAGAAGTTGAAATTCCAAAGAATACAGGGGATTTTAGATTAGTTGATAGAAAAGTAATTGATGTTATAAATAGTTTGCCAGAACATAATAAATTTTTGAGAGGATTGTTTAGTTGGGTTGGATTTGAGCAAAAAGAATTTTTATATGATAGACCTAAGAGAGAGTTAGGTGAAACAAAATATCCATTGAAGAAGATGCTTAAGCTTGCAAGTGATGGAATTTTGAGTTTTTCTTCTAAACCTATGAAATTGGTTGGAGGATTGGGAATATTATCTATTATATTTTCTATAGTTGTATTGATATATTCTTTATGTTCATATTTCGGAAAATGGAACAACCTAACTCCTGGTTGGACTTCGATTATGGTATGTATAACTTTTTTTGCAGGTATACAACTGCTTTCTTTATGGATAATATCCGAATACATATCTAGAATATATGATGAGAGTAAAGGAAGACCAGAATATATTATAAACGAAAAAATTAATATAGATAAAGGAGCATGAAAATATGACGGAAAAAGTTGAAAAAAATATTTGGAATTTATTTTTTTCTAATGTTGTAAATGTTGTTTTTGTTAGTGTAATAATAATTTATTTAATATATTGTACAATGTATCAATATTATAATCCTGCTTTTAAAATTACATTGATACTACCGATTATATATGGTATTTGTATTTTTGGTTGTTATAAATTTTTTGAAAAAAGTAAAAAATATGAGGTCATATTATTTTGTCTTTCTTTTTTTGCTTATCTTATATGTGGAGCATTTGCTAGGTCTCCTGCAGTAAGTGATTATGAAGTTCTTATAAACGGAGCAAAAGAAGTGGTAAATGGAACATTTTCAGCATTATCTTTTGATAAAACTAATTATTTTTATTTTTATAATTTTCAAGTAGGCTTTGTTATGTACTTGGCTTTAATTATGAAAATTTTCGGAAGTAGGTTGATTGTACTAAAGTTTTTTGAGGCAGTTGCAATGTCACTAAGTAATGTATTAATTTGCAAGATTGCATCTATAACATATAATAGAAAAGTTGGTATTATTGCTTCGTTAATTTATTCTTTTTTATTATTTAATATTGCTGGTTCATCTATTATTAATAATCAACATATTTCTACTTTTATAATATTATTAGCTATTTTGATGTTTATGAAAGAAAAAAAGAAATGGTATGTTGGTAGTGGAATTATGGTTGCTTTATCAACTATTTTAAGACCAAGTTCAATTGTTTTTTTATTAGGTTTTATTGCATTTAAGATATGGAAAATGTTTTTGGATAAGTTTCAAAATTGGAAAGAGATACTTGTTTGTTTAATTTTGCTTTGTATTTCATATGTTTCAGTTATAAAAATTTTTGATTATACAGTTGTGAAAATGAGTATTGTACCAAATTCTGCAATTAGTGCTAATGCAAAATATTTTAAATTTATATTAGGATTGGATGGAAAAGGTTTATATGGTATTCCTACTAAAAATGCAGAACAAACACAAGTGTATTTTGATTTAGAAAAATTGAATTTTGATTATGATTTATATAATGAAGAGTGTAAAAACAAAATTAGTGAATTGTGTTTGGAAAATTTTAGAGGAATATTTAGAAGAGTAATGAAAAAAATGGTAAGTTTTTGCGGAGAATATGATAACCAAATTGAATTCGCAAATGGAAATATTAAGGATAGTATAATAAATGATGTTATTATCTATTATGGATATATTCAATATGTTTCGTTATTATGCCTTTGTTTGCTTGTAGTAATTTTGAAAAAATCTATTAATAAAGAAAAATATAATAAAGAAGAATATAATGAATTATTTAAAATAATTTTTGTTTTATTTTTCTGTGCACATATATTTATAGAAGTTCAATCAAGATATAGATATGATCAATATGTTATGATATCATTAATTTCTGCACCTTTTTTGTATTGGATATTTGAACGATATAATGAATTAAAGTTAAAATATATAATTAAAAATAATGAGTAAGTATTTTTGTAATTAGCCAGAGTATAATATTTTTATATTCTGGCTTTTATAATGATTAAAAACTATTGAAAAAATTTTCTCTATATGGTATAACTTTCTATATAAAATAGCATTGGAGGGCTTTTTTTGAAAACAAACATTAAGAGTTTTAC
>USQZ01000044.1 GCA_900556975.1 uncultured Clostridium sp.
CCAACCAGGTATGATCATACCAGTTGTTATTTCTGTTTATAAAGATAAATCATTCTCATTTGTAACAAAAGTTCCACCAGTTGCAGTTTTAATCAAAAAAGCTTTAAAAATCCAAAAAGGATCTGGAAAGCCAAACATGGATAAAGTTGCAAAAATAACAAAGGAACAAGTTAGAGCAATCGCTGAACAAAAAATGGAAGATTTAAACGCAGCTTCAGTAGAAGCAGCTATGAGTATGGTAGCTGGAACAGCAAGATCTATGGGTGTTGTTGTAATAGACTAATATATTCAAATTTATAAAAAATTGGGAGAATTAATTATTTAATTCGTTAGAACCACGGGAGGAATTTATGAAAAAAGGAAAAAGATATCAAGAAGCTGCTAAATTAGTAGATGCAGCAAAAGCTTATGAAGCTAAAGAAGCTTTAGAAGTAATCGAAAAAATGCCAAAAACAAAATTCGACGAAACAGTTGAATTACATGTTAAATTAGGTGTTGATTCAAAACATGCTGACCAACAAGTTAGAGGAACAGTTGTATTACCAAATGGAACAGGTAAAACACAAAAAGTTTTAGTATTTGCAAAAGGTGACAAAGCTAAAGAAGCTGAAGAAGCTGGAGCAGATTTCGTTGGAGCAGAAGAATTAGTACCTAAAATAGAAAAAGAAAACTGGTTTGACTATGATGTTATAGTTGCAACACCTGATATGATGGGTGTAATCGGAAGATTAGGTAAAGTATTAGGACCAAAAGGATTAATGCCTAACCCTAAATCTGGAACAGTTACAATGGACGTTAAAAAAGCAATCGCTGAAATTAAATCTGGTAAAGTAGAATACAGATTAGACAAAACTAATATAATTCACTTAGGATTTGGTAAAGTTTCATTTGGAGCTGACAAATTATTAGAAAACTATAACTGTATTATAGATGCAATAATCAAAGCAAAACCAGCAGCAGCAAAAGGACAATATATTAAGAGTGTGTCAATTTCTACTACAATGGGACCTGGTTTATACATAAACCAAAAATAATTAAATAATTAGCCAAAGACAGTAGGCATAATAAGTCCTACCGAGGTTAAATTGTGAAGTATAAAATAAACGACTTCAATTTGCCTCGAGATTTGGCGAATTGAAGTTTTTTTGTAATAAATAATAATTAATAAATTAAATAGGAGGTGTAATTTTGGCTAGCGAAGTAATTTTAAAACAAAAAGAAGAAGAAGTTAAGAAATTAGCTGAAAAAATGCAAAAATCATCTTTAATTCTTTTAACAGACTACAGAGGAATTAACGTAGCAGATGTTACAGAATTAAGAAAAAAATTAAGAGAAGCTAATGGAAGCTACAGTGTTATAAAAAATAACATTACAAGAAGAGCATTAGCAGAATGCAAAATTGAAGGATTAGATGAATTTTTAGCTGGACCTACAGCTGTTATTATGTCAGAAGACGGATACTTAGATTCATTAAAAGCAATCTATGAATATTCAAAAAATAATGATTTCTACAAAATTAAAGCTGGTGTAATTGACGGTAAAGTAGTACCTTGCGATGAATTAATTGCACTTGCAAAACTTCCATCAAGAGAAGTACTTATTGCACAACTTGCTGGTGCATTACTTGGAAACATTTCAAAACTTGCAGTTGCACTTGATCAAGTAGCAAAACAAAAAGAGTCTGCTGAGTAATTGCAGAAAAAATAATTAAAATAAAATTTTAGGAGGATTTTTATAATGGAAAAAATAGAAAAAATATTAGAAGAAATCGATAGCTTAACAGTTATTGAATTATCAGAATTAGTTAAAGGAATTGAAGAAAAATACGGAGTATCTGCAGCAGCAGTTGCAGCACCAGTAGCTGGTGGAGCAGCTGCAGCTGCTGAAGAAAAAACAAACTTTGATGTCGTATTAAAAGAAACAGGAGCTAACAAAATAGCTGTAATCAAAGTTGTAAGAGACGTTACAGGATTAGGTTTAAAAGAAGCTAAAGATTTAGTTGAAGGTGCTCCAAAAACAGTTAAAGAAGGAGCTGAAAAAGCTGAAGCTGAAGAAATTAAAGCTAAATTTGTTGAAGCTGGAGCAGTTGTTGAATTACAATAATTTAAAATACTTTAAGCTAGCAATGTATAAAAAGATGGTTAAAGAATATTTAACTATCTTTTTTTTTAGCAAAAGAGTTGATAAAAGAGTTCATTTAATATATTATTATAGGGGGTGAATTTATGATACTTAAATCAGAAAAAGGTGTAACTTTAATTAGTTTACTTACATATATTGCAGTATTATTAACTGTAATGATAATTATAGGAAGAATAACAGGTATATTTAATAGAAATTTAAATAGCGTTGATTCAGCCAATAAAGCATCAAGCGACTTTAGTTTATTAAATTATAGTATATTATCTGAAGTAAAAAGAGACAAAGCAACAGCAGATGTAGGAAGAATGACAGGAGGAGTGGTAAGCGACTATGTATTTTCTAAAAATGATAATGTTAATGAATCTGGTAATGCGATAAAATTTGGTGATGGTAACGTAATTGGATATATTAATGGAAGAATATATTTTAATAAAACAAAAATAGTTGATGATGTGTCAAACTTTAAAGTCACATATCATAGAGCAACAGATTTAAGTACTGAAAAAGCTTCAATAAGTGTAGAAGTTAAAATTGGAGAGAAAGAATATAAACAAGACTACACGTTTAGATAAAGTTTTTAATATTAATAATGCATAAAAAAATAGCATTATAAAAAAATATATAATTTATGGAGGGGAACATGGAAGAGGAAAAGAAAGAAACTAAAATTAAACAACCAAAAAAAGCAGTAAAAATTATATCCATAATAATTGCAATAATAGCAGTAATAGCAATTGTTATTGGAATATTAGCAGCAACTGGAAAAATTAATCTTAATTTTAGTAAAAAGAGTAAAATGGTTTCTGGTATAGAAAAATTAAGTGAAGCATATACAAAACCATTTGATGAATTAAGCAAAAATGCAGAAAAAAATAATTTAGATATAAAATTATTTGACAATCTTGAAAAAGGTTCTGCAATAGAGGCTTCAACAGAAATATCAGCAAATGTTGATAAATTAGAAGTTGATGGATTAACATCATCAGAAAAATCAACTGTAAAATCAGTAGTAGACTTAATTAACAAAAGTAAAATAGCTACTAATATTAGATATGATGGAAAAGAATCAGCATATATTAAATTAAACGGAAAACTAGATTCAGTAGAAGTATCTGGTGAAGCATTATATGATGGATCACAAGCAGCATTAAGATCAGAACAAATTAGTTCTAAATGGATTACTATTTCAGAAGATGATTTAAAAGATTTAGCTGATGAAAATGGATTAGATCTTGACGATTTAAAAGAAACAATTTCAGAAAGCATTAATCAATTTAGTGAAATATCAAAATCTGTACAAATAGATGAAAAAACACAAAAAGAAATTAATGAAAAATATTCAAAAATTTTAAAAGACTATGTAAACGAAAAAAGCAAAGATATAAAATCTGAAAAAGGTACAGTTGAAGTTGACGGAAAAGAGAAAAAATGTACAAAATTAACATTAAAACTAAATGAAAAAGACATAAAGAAATTAGCAAAAAATTATCTAGATACTTTTGCGAAAGATGATCAATTAAAAGAAATATTAACAAGTGCAGCACAATCATATGCAGATGTAATGAAATCATCAGGAGAAACAAGCACAGCAAAAGAAATAACTAATGCTGTTGACGAACTATACAACAATATAGATAAAATAAAAGAAGAAATAGATGATGCAGATTTTTCTGCAAATATCAAATTAGTTGTATATTCATCTAATACAAATGTATATAGAACAGACATAATTTTAGATGTTGAAGATACAGAAGTAAGCTTAGAAACAACATTTAATAAAGAAGATACTACAACAACAATATCAGTTAATGCTCAAGGAATTTCAGCTGAAATTGCAACTATAAAATTAAAAGAGGAAAAAAATGGAGCAAGCTTAAAAATCGAAGTATCTAAATTTGTAAAAGAGCAATTAGGACAAAAATCATCAGATGATATATCTTTAGAAATTAAATATACAACAGAAAAATCAAAAGCAGAAATTTCATTAGCAGTAAATGCAGGATCTTATGGAAGTGGTACAGTATCAATCTCAAGTGATATAGAGAAAAACGAAGATAAAGAATATGCTGACAACACTACAATTTCAGTAGATGTTGATGCACCAGATTATTTAACAGCTAAAATGTCAATGAATATGACAAGCAATATAAAAATTGGTGGAGTATCAATACCAAAAGTTTCATCAAGCGAATCAATTGATATAAAAGACGAAGAGGGATTACAACAATATCAAGAAGATGCACAAACAAAAGCAGAAAAATTATTAAAAGACTTACAATCAATTGAAGCATTAAAATCAATAATAGAAAATGAATTTTAATATTATAAAGTTATAAAGAAGGTAGTTTTTAAAACTACCTTTTTCTATTTTATTAAACAAACTATAGTAAAAAAATTTTTTGTGTGATATAATTTCATCAAAATATTACGAAAGATGGTAGGTATGTTATGGGAGAAGAATTCGAGAAAATTTATGAATGGACAAATGAAAAAATTGCAAAAGAAAAGGAAAAATTAAGAGAATATAAAAATGATATAAGACAATCAGAAGCTCTTATAATTGGAATTATTATAGTAAGTTTAATAATTGCTTTTTTTGCTCCATCATCAAATGCAAAATGTGTTTTTATCACAGTAGCAGCAATGATGTTTTTATATTGTACATTTTATTCTTTTAAACACGAAAGAAGAATAATAGAAAAGCAAAATCAATTTAGTGAAGTTGCTTTATCTGAATTAGCAGTTCATATTAAAGATGGATTTATATATGAAAAAGACGAAGAATTATCAGGAAGCTATTATAGAAAATCTGGATTTAATAGAATATATAAAGAACTAGAATCACAAGGCGTAATTTCAGGAACAAGAAATGGACACTCAATTTCATTATCTAATATAGTTGTAAAATCTAACAGTAAAGAATTATTTAGAGGAATATTTGTATACGGAACATTAAATAAGTCAGTAGATGAAATTGACGTTATGAGAGTTAATAGTAAAAATAACAAAAAGGAAAAATATGAAATTCCAAATCAAGACCTATACATGTATGCAGAAAAAATAGATAACGCAAGAAAAATTCTAACTGATGATGTTCTTAAATTTGTAGAAGACTTTTCAAAAGAAACTAAAGTAAAATTTGAATACATGATAAACAAAGAATTAGTATTCTTTAGATTTTTTGATAATGAAATTTTGACTAAACCAATTACAAATGATAAAGAAACAAAAGAATATATGTATAAATATTATAGAATTATAGAATTTATGTCAGAATTTATAGAGAAAATAGATAACTGATGTTAATAAAAAGGGGATAGTTATGGGATTAGAACTAAAAGATGTTAGTAAAACATTTATAGATAAAAAAGCAGTTGATAACATTTCGTTTAAAATTGACAAGCCAGGAGTATTTGCACTACTTGGAACAAATGGTGCTGGCAAAACAACAACTATAAGAATGATGCTGGGGATAATAAAAAAAGATACAGGAACAATAACTTGGAATGGAAAAGCTGTAGATAGAAAAAATGTTAAATTTGGATATTTACCAGAAGAAAGAGGAATATATCCAAAAGCAAAAGTAGTTGACCAGTTAGAGTATTTGGCAAAACTTAAGGGAATGTCAAAAATAGAGGCAAATAAAAGCATAGATTATTGGCTAGAAAAAATGAAAATGACAGAGTATAAATTCCAAACAGCCGAAAAATTATCAAAAGGAAATCAACAAAAAATCCAATTCATAACTGCAGTTATGCACAATCCAGAATTAGTTGTTCTAGATGAGCCATTCAGTGGTTTAGATCCTGTAAATACAGAACTATTAAAAAATATAATATTAGAACTAGTAGATGAAGGCAAATACATCGTAATGTCAAGTCACCAAATGAATTCAGTAGAAGAGTTTTGCCAAGATGTAGTTATATTAAACAAAGGAAAAACAATATTAAAAGGAAATTTGAACGAAATAAAAGACTCATATAAAGTAAATAAGATAGAAATAGATACAAAATCAGATATTAGTGAATTAATTAAAGATAAAGGATTAGAAATAAAAGAACAAACAGAAAGAAAATATATAGTAGCAATAAATAATGAAGAACAAGCTAATGAATTACTTGAAGAAATAATAAATAGAAAAATAATAATTAATAAATTTGAACTTATAAGGCCTACACTTCATGAAATTTTCATAGAAAAGGTAGGTGAACAAGAATGAGAGATATATTAACAGTTGCAGAATTTACAGTAAAAGAAGCAATTAAAAGAAAATCATTTATAATATCAATGTTAATAATAATTGGCATAATAATAATAGGATTTAATGTGCCTAATATGATAAATTATTTTTCAAGTCCAAATGACAACAAAGAAAAAATATTAATAATGGACAACGATAACATATTTGGAGAATCATTAATAAAAATAGACAATGAAGATTCAGATTATGAATACACAATCATAAAAGAAAATTTATCAGAAGATGAAATAAAAGAAAAACTTAAAAATGAAGAATTTGATTCATGCTTAAAATTCAGTAAAGAAAATGAAAAAATAAAAATAGATTATATAGTTGAAAGCTTAATGATGGGACAATCAGTTCCAGAAGATTTAATCAAAAATTTTTCAACACAATATACAGCAATACAAATTCAAAAAGCTGGATTAACACAAGAACAATTACAACAAATGTTCACACAGTTTGATATAAATGTAATTCAAACAGATGAAAATGCAGCTTCAGGAAATACTTTTATAGCAATGATGCTTAGTATAGTATTATTTTATGCAATTTATTTCTGTGCATATCAAGTGTCAACATCAATAACAACAGAAAAAACATCTAAAATAATAGAAACCTTAGTAACATCAACATCACCAAAACAAATAGTATTAGGAAAAACTATTGGTATAGGATTAGTTGGATTACTTCAAATAATAATAATAGCAGGAGTAGCATTTATTTCTGCAAAATCATTTTTACCATCTGATATATTAGAAAATGTATTTGATATGTCAGCAGTAACATCAACATTTGCTGTTTCAGTTATAATATACTTCATTTTAGGATATGCAATGTATGCATTATTATATGCGCTAACAGGATCAATGGTAAGTAAACCAGAAGATATACAATCTGCAAATACACCAGTAGCGATATTGGCAGTAATAGGATTTTACTTAGCTTATTTTTCAATGATGAATCCAGCAAGCAAGATTAACTTATTTGCTTCAATATTCCCAATTTCAGCGCCTTTCTGCATGCCACTAAGAATATTAGTAGGAAGCGCTAAATTGCCAGAAATAAACTCTTCAGTTGTAATATTATGTATAAGTATTTTAATAATAGCTAAAGTATCAATAAAAATTTATTCTGACGCAATATTAAATTATGGAACTAAAATGAGTTTAAAAAATATTTTCAAAATATATAAATCAAAAAATTAATAAGAAGAAAGAAGGAGTAGAAAATGAAGATATATCCAAAGATTAGTCCAGGAATAGTGGGAGAAGAAATGGATAAAATTATAAAAAATAGTGAAGGAATTGAAATTCAATTTTTTGATGAAAATGGAATTACATCAGAGTTTAATTTTGAAAATGAAATACTAAGAAGAAAAAAAGAGTACCCTAATTTAAAAGAAATTGTAGTACACCCACCATTATCAAATTATAATCTAGAAATGATTATTATGAAAGATAAAACAATAGTAGAAAAACAATTAAAGAAAATGGTTGAATTGTCAAAAAAACTAAATATGAAAACTACATTGTTATATCATACATATTGGACAAAAGAACAATATATATCAACACATTTAGCTGATGAACTAGCAAAGCTTTTAAAAATAATTGAAAACACACAAGTAACAATGCTTATAGAAAATATTTATATGATACTGGATGAGAAAAATAAATGTTCAGCATTAGAAATTGTTAAATATATGGATCATCCAAATTTAAGAACATGTATAGATACAACACATGTTAATTGCAAAGCAAGAATCTACAAAAAAGATCTTATTGAAATGGTCGATGAAGAGTTAAAAGCAGAAGATTGCGAGAAATATGTGAAACAAGTACATTTTGCATCAGCAATAAAAAATGATGGATACATAGACAAAAAAACACATGGTAGAAAACACGAAAGGAAGGAAGACTTAAGAAAAGAATATGATTGGCTATGTAAGCATGGAATGAAAGATAAAAATTACATAACAGAAGTAAGCGAAGAAAATTATGATTTAAGATTAGATCAAATTGAAGAAATAAAAATGCTAGAAGAATATGCATTACAAAAATAATTTTTTAGAACAAAAGCGGACTATTTATAGCTTTTGCACTGGTTATAATATTTTAAATTCGCGTCTTTGTTCGTGCACAGAAATTTGCAAAGCAAATTTCTGTGCATTGTTTTTTTTATAATAGGAAGTTCAATTATATGAAAAAGGAGCGATTGAATATGCAATCGTTCTTTATAATGAAAATTGGAATATAGGAAAAAATTTTAATAAGCAAATCATAATAAGTGCAGACACAAATCCATTAAAAATTTTTCCAATAATATAAGGTTTTATAGATAAATCTGTTTTTGATATAACACTCCAAACCTGCAACAAAACAGACACTCCACCAATTCCAAGTAAAAAAGCTGTAGCAATTAAGTTATAGAAAAGAGTGGCACTCTTAATCGAAGAAATAAGTTGAACACCAGTTGTGATTTCAAGAATTCCAAACAAAAGATTTTCAATCCAAACATTATTAAATACCGTTAAAATTTTAGATGCATCAATCATTGAAACAATCAAAGAAAAAATTATAACGAATCCACAAACAATGCTTAATGTGTAAAAAGCTTTTTTAATACACTTACTAATAATTTCTCCAAGTGAAGAAAAATTCAATGATTGACTGTTAACAGATTCTTCTCTATAAGAGTTTTTATAAAAATGTCCCAAAATAAATCCAGTTGTTACAGATGATAAAAAATGCACAAAATATAAAATAAATCCAATCGAAGAATTTAAATAAATACCACATCCAACACATCCTATAATAAACAAGGGACCAGCATTATTTGTGAAAATTAAAAGACGTTCACCATCAACTCTAGAAATTTTATTTTCTTCACGTAAATTTGCCACAATTTTAGCACCAACAGGATATCCACTTATAATTCCCATAATAAAAGGATAAATTCCAATTGCAGACACATTGAACACAGTAGGCATTATACGTTTAAATTTAGAAGAAATCCATGGAACAAGAGACGTATAAGAAAGTAATTCAGTCACAATTAGGAAAGGAAACAAACTCGGAAAAACTGAATTCAAAAATAAATCCAAAGAATTTCTAACAGCCACAATATTCGAAGAAGAAAAGAAAATTAATCCAACTCCAAAAAGTATAATAATAAAAGTTAAAAAGTAGTTACTAATTTTTTTCATAGTAAAAAATATTCATACGAAAAACAAATATGCTAGTAAATCCCAATATTGAAAAAAAGCAATCCGTGTGATATAATAATAAACTGAGTTTAATATAATTAATATGAAAATAATAGATATATAAAGGAGTACATATGAATTCACTTGTTAAGGTTGTACCAAACGTAAAAAAGTACAAAACCTACTTAGAGGATGTAAAAAATAAAATAAATCCGATGATGATTTCAGGATTAACAGATAGCGGAAAAGTGCACTTAGCCTATTCAACATATTTTTATGCAGAAAGACCAATATGCATTGTTACATATAATGAATTGCAAGCTAAAAAAATAATAAAAGATCTTGCATATTTTGAAGATAGTGTAGAATATTTTCCTAAAAAAGAAATTTTGGCATATGACTATTTAACAGAAAGCAAAGATTCTCTTTTTGAAAGAATAGAAGTATTAAATAATATAATAAATAAGAAGGCTAAAGTAATAGTAACAACTATAGAAGCGGTTATGCAACCGATGATAGCCAAAGAAACATTGTATAAAAATTTATTAAATCTAAAAGTTGGTCAAGAATTAAACTTGGACAAATTAAAAGAAACGTTAATAAATTTAGGATATGAAAGATATGATGTAATAGAAGGAAAAGGACAATTTAGCATAAGAGGTGGAATCGTAGATATAGCAGTCAATTCAAAAAGCGGTGTACGTATAGAATTATGGGGAGATGAAATAGACTCTATAAGAAAGTTTAATATTCTTACACAACGTTCAACTGATATGCTTGAAGAAACATCAATATATCCAGCTTTTGAATATGTATTAGAAAATTCAATAGAACAAGTTTGCAAAAAAATAGAAGAGAGCAAATATGCAGGAGTTTTAAACGATATTGCTGAAGAAGACATTGAACAAATAAAAAGTGGCGATTATATCAGCAAAATAGACAAATATTTTACGTTCTTTTACAATAAGCAAGAAAGTATATTAGATTACCTAGATAAAGATTGTATTGTCTTTTTAGATGAAATTTCTAAGATAAAAGCGAGATCAGAAAATATAATAAAAGACAATGAAACAATATTAAAAGGATTAGTTGAAAAAAGAAAAATTCCAATCCAGATTTTAGAACAAACAATGGATTATATAAAAATAATAGATAAGACAAAAGAAAAGCAAACAATATATTTAGAAAATAAAGAGATTGGATTTACAGACGTCCAAAGTATGCATGCAAAAAGAAACGGATATAGCTTTAGCTATAGGGAGGTCAACTTTTTTCGTAGTTCAATGGATTTATTGTTTGAGGAATTACAAAAAGCAAATAAAAAATCAAAACAAACAGTAGTCCTATGTGGTAATTATGATAATGCTAAAAAACTATCAAAATTACTAGAAGAGAAAAATATAAAATATACATTAGACGAAAATTTAGAAACAGACATAGTTCCAGGGGTAACAGTTCTTACATCTGGGACTATTTCCACAGGCTTTGAAAGCTATGACTTAAACTTACTTGTTATTTCAGCTTCAGAATTATTTGTAAGTAGAGAAAAGAAAAGAACACGTCTATCACAAAACTTTAAAGAGGGCGAAACAGTAATATTTTCAGACTTGAAAATAGGAGACTATGTCGTACATAAAACACATGGTATAGGAGAATACATAGGTGTTAATACTATAAAAGCAGACGGAGTAACAAAAGA
This sequence comes from uncultured Clostridium sp., assembly GCA_900556975.1. Taxonomy (GTDB): domain Bacteria; phylum Bacillota; class Clostridia; order TANB77; family CAG-508; genus UMGS1994. The sequence goes on from USQZ01000044.1 coordinate 11,290, forward strand.
TTATATAAAAGTAAAATATAAAGATAACGATATTTTATATGTACCAATAAGTTCATTAGATAACATTAGAAAATATATAGGCGCAGAAAAAGGTGCACCAAAAATAAATAGACTTGGAAGCAAAGACTGGGAAAAAACAAAAGCAAGAGTAAAAAATAATTTAAGAGAAGTAGCAAGAGAATTAATAGAATTATATGCAAAAAGGCAACATTCAAAAGGATATAGTTTTTCAAAAGATACAATATGGCAAAAAGAATTTGAAGACAGTTTTCCATATGTAGAAACAGATGACCAATTAAGATGCATTGAAGAAGTAAAAAAAGATATGGAAGCGGAAAAACCAATGGATAGACTACTTTGCGGAGACGTAGGATATGGTAAAACAGAAGTTGCAATAAGAGCAGCATTCAAAGCATGCATGGATCAAAAGCAAGTAGCGTACTTAGTTCCGACAACAGTTTTAGCTCAACAGCAATATGAGAGCTTTAAAGAAAGAATGGAAAAATTTCCAATAAGAGTAGATGTTTTAAACAGATTTAGAACACCAAAAGAACAAAAACAAATTCTAGAAAAACTTGAAAAAGGCGAATTAGATGTTGTAATAGGAACACATAGAATTTTAAGTAAAGATGTAAAATTCAAAAATTTAGGATTTCTAATAATAGATGAAGAGCATAGATTTGGTGTAAAAGATAAAGAAAAAATAAAAGAAATAAAAACAAATGTTGATGTTTTAACAATGACTGCTACACCAATTCCAAGAACATTGCACATGTCAATTCTAGGAATAAGAGATATGTCAGTAATATATGAACCGCCACAAAATAGAAAACCAGTACAGACATATGTTTTAGAATATGATGATGAAATTGTAAGAGAAGCAATAACAAAAGAATTAGAACATGACGGCCAAGTATTTTATCTATTTAACAATGTAGAGGGAATAGAAGCAAAAGCAAATAAAATTCAAGCACTAGTACCAGAAGCCAAAATAGGTGTAGCACATGGTCAAATGTCTGGTAGAGAACTAGAAGAAATAATGCAAGATTTTATTGATAAAAAAATAAATGTACTTGTATGTACAACAATCCTAGAATCAGGAATTGACATTCCTAATGCAAACTCTATAATAGTTGAAAATGCTGACAGACTAGGCCTAGCACAACTATATCAAATAAGAGGAAGAGTTGGAAGAAGTGAAAAACAAGGTTATGCATATATTATGTATAAAAAAGACAAACTATTATCAGAAGTAGCGGACAAAAGACTAAAAGCAATAAAAGAATTTACCGAATTCGGCTCAGGTTTTAAAATAGCAATGAGAGACTTAGAGATAAGAGGAGCAGGAAGCATATTAGGAGAAATGCAACATGGACATATGGAACAAGTTGGATATGATATGTATTGTAAATTACTAGACCAAGTTGTAAAAGAAATGAAAGGTATACAAGTAGAAGAAGAGATAGATGTTCAACTCGATTTAGACGTATCAAGCTATATACCAGATGAATTCATAGAAGATTCAAATCAAAAAATAGAAATTTATCAAGAAATAGCGCTATGTAAAAACGAAGATGAAATAAAAGACATAACAGATTCAATAATAGATAGATACGGAAATATGCCAAAAGAAATTGAAAAATTATTAGATATTGCAAGAATAAGAAATGCATGTAGAGCAAAGAATATAATAAAGGTAGCACAAAAATCAGATAAAGTAATATTCTATTTTGATGAAAAAACATTTGACTTCTCAGTTGTAGATAACCTATTGAAGAAATATGGAATGAGGATAAAATTCTCACCAGCAAAAAATCCATATGTAACATATAAATTGAAAAATATTAATGATATACTTAAAGAAATAAAAGAATTTTTACAAGACGTTTAATACATAAAAAGTGAAAGGAAATTGCTATGATAATAACAAGTAAAGATAATGAAACAATAAAAAAATTAAAAAAGCTAAAAGAGAAAAAATACAGAGACCAAGAAAATTGCTATATAATTGAAGGCGTAAAATTAATTAAAGAAGCTATTCAAGAAAATGCTAAAATAAAATTAATAATTATATGCGATGACTGTAAGCAAGAAAACGACTTAGAGAGCGAAATAAAGTATGAAATAGCCAAATATGAATGTATATCTGTAAGTGAAAAAATATTTTTAAGCCTAACAAATGTAGTAAATCCTCAAGGAATTTTAGCTGTAATAGAAAGAGAAAAGCAAGATGAAAAAATAGATTATAATGAAGATTTATATTTGATTTTAGATGATATACAAGACCCAGGAAATATGGGAACAATATTAAGAACTGCAGATAGCCTAAACATGAAACAAATAATAGTTTCAAAAGATTGCGCAGATGCATATAATCCTAAAGTTGTAAGATCAACAATGGGAGCAATTTTTAGAATAAACATAATAGAAAGTGATAATCTAGTAAAAACAATCAAAGAAATGAAAAAACATAAAATAAAAGTGATGGCAACAAGCTTAGAAACAAGCAAATCAATGTATGATGTAAGTTATGAAAAAACAGCAATTGTAATAGGAAATGAAGCAAATGGAGTAGAAAAAGAAATTTTAGAATTAGCAGATGAAAAAATAAAAATACCTATGCCAGGAAAAACAGAAAGCTTAAATGCTTCAGTTGCAACAGCTGTAATATTATATGAAGCAATGAGAAATAAATTAAAATAAAAAGTGTACAGAAATTTGCATAGCAAATTCTGTACATGAAGAAAGAAGCAGATTTTAGAAATTATAATAAGTGCAAATATTATAAATAGTCCACTTATACTAATTATAGAAAAAGAAAATATTAAATTGATTTTTTCATTCCTTGCTAAAATATTTTCCCACCTACTAAACTTCGTTTAGAAGGTTAGGGAAA
>USQZ01000045.1 GCA_900556975.1 uncultured Clostridium sp.
CTGATCAAGAGTATTTTAAAAGATTACTTGAAAGAATTAAATTAATTCGTACAAGTGAGAGAATGTTTTATCAAAAAAATGATAATTATATTTTCTTCAAAATAAATAAAAGAGTATATTATAATAATCAATTTAAAAGATTTATAATTTTGCCAAAACAAGATGATAACAATGATGAAGAAATTATAGATAATATAATAGAAGAATGGTCAAAGTTTGTTTTTGATTTGTAATAGGAGAAAAATAATGAAGTATTTAAAGGTAATGTTTAAAACGAAATCTGGAGCCTCGGATTTTGAGTATAAGATAGGAAAAGTAAATATTGCTAATAATTGGAATCCTAATGCTTTGGATCCACAAAAAATGGGCGGTTTTAATTTTAGTACAGAAGATAAAATACTAAGATGGTTAGTGCGTGGTGATACAATATATGATATTGCTATTCCGGATGATGCTGAAATAATAGATTGCGAAAGCACTTCAGCTCCGCACGGAGTATTTAGAAGTAATAAAATTATTATAACAAATCCTAGAGTTGTTACAGATGAGATGGCCATGGATTTTTACTATAAATCGAATTTGCCAGAAAAATCTTATTTTAAAGCAATGGCAGGATGTGCTGTAAGAGGATATATGAAAACAGCAATTAAAATATTTGAAGATAAAGTTAATGAAAATAATATAGATTTAGCTATTTCTGAATTTAAAGATTTTTGCAAACCAAAATGTGTAGATGTTTTTGATGAAAAAATACATTTAAATGAAAACACAAAATTAATATATGATAAATTATTGAATAAATGATACAATTATATTATAAATTTTACTTTAATAATTAAAGAAAGGAAAATATATAATGAATGAAATTAAATGTCCACATTGTGGAAAAGAATTTACGATAAATGAAACAGACTATGAATCAATAGTTAAGCAAATAAAAAATCATGAGTTTGAGAAGGAACTAGATATAAGAATTAAGCAATTTAATTCTGAAAAAGAAAATGCAGTAAAACTTGCAGAAGTTAATACAGAAAAGAAAATGCAAGAAGAAATTAATTCATTAAAACTAGAATTAATAACAGCTCAAAACAAATTGCAGGAAAGTGAAAAAGAAAAAAGAAATATAGAGATGTCTACTCGAAATGAAGTAGAGAAAAAATTAAATGATAAAATAAATGAATTAACAAATGAAAATACAAAATTACAATCTGATTTAATTGTTCAGAAATCAAAAGATCAAATGGCTATTAAAGATGCAATAAATGAAAAAGATAAAGACATAGAGTCTTTGAAGAATCAGATTAATCTTAATAAAAAAGAGCAAGAAATAAACGAAAAAAATCTTATATTAAGTTATGATAATCAATTAAAACAAAAAGATGAAATGATAGAATATTATAAAGACTTAAAAACATCATTATCAACAAAAATGGTGGGAGAAACCTTAGAACAACATTGCAATGTTGAGTTTAATAGATTAAGACCTTTGTTCCCAAATGCATATTTTGAAAAAGATAATGATGCTAAAACAGGATCTAAAGGTGATTTTATATTTAGAGATTATGATGATGACGGTGTTGAAATAGTTTCTATTATGTTCGAAATGAAAAACGAAAATGATGAAACAGCTACTAAACATAAAAATGAGGATTTTTTCAAAGAACTTGATAAAGATAGAAAAGAAAAGAATTGCGAATATGCAGTGTTAGTTTCTTTATTAGAAAAAGATAATGAACTTTATAATGCTGGAATTACTGATGTATCACATAGATATGAAAAAATGTATGTAATTCGTCCACAATCATTTATACCTATTATCACTTTGCTACGAACTGCATCAATGAATTCATTGCAATATAAAAAACAAATGATTGAAATGAAAAATACCAATATTGATATTTCAAATTTCGAAGATAATATGAATAAATTTAAAGATGCATTTAGCAGAAATTATATGTTAGCATCAAGAAAATTTAATGAGGCAATAGAAGAAATAGATAAGTCAATAGATCATCTTCAAAAAATAAAGGATGCTCTTGTAAGTAGTGACAGAAATCTTCGATTAGCAAATGATAAAGCGAATGATTTAACTATAAAAAAATTAGTTTCTAAAAATAAAACTATGGCAAGAAAGTTTGCTGATGAAACAGGGGATGAAGAACTAGAAAAACTTGCTCAAAAATTAGAGAAAAAAGCTATACAAAATGATGATATAAACTAAAATTGATAAAATATATCAAGTGGTATACGAAATAAATTGTTAGATATTAAAGTAATTAATAGAGCTTGATGACATGAAATGTAAAAAAATATAGCATTCGGATAAATTGGTGTTTTAGATAGTTTTATGTTATAATATATAATGTAATTTAAATTAAAAGGAGTAAATATGAAAAAAAATAATTTATCGAATGTTTTAAAGAAAATATATAAATTGTTAGATAAAAAGCAGAAAATAAGATTTATAATAATTATTATGATAATGATAATTTCAGCAATATTAGCGCAGATGACTCCTAAAGCTATAGGATGGTTAACAGATGATATTTTATCTAAGGATTCAATTTCGTTTGAAAAAGTAATACCATTTCTTATTTTTATACTAATAGTCAATGTAGTTAATGAAATAATAAAAATTGTAAGAAGGGTTTTAGTTGAGGATACAGCAACTAGGACAGAAAAAAAAGCAAGAGGAATTGTTATAAAATCTCTTTTAATGGCTCCATTATCATATTTTAGAAAAAATATGACTGGAAATATTCATGGAAGGTTAAATAGATGTCTTGATGGAACAATAAAATTGGAAAAATTGTTGTTTATGGATTTTGCTCCAGCTATATTCAATAGTATAGCAGCAATTATTACTATTTTTATAACGTTACCAATAGCATTAGCTTTACCTATGATGTTAGTAATCCCAATTGGAATTTTTATAGTTTTGAAACAGATTAAAAGTCAGAAGGGAATTAGAGTTGAACTTTTAAATAGTAAATCTGAAATGGACGGAACTATTGTTGAATTAATAAATGGTATTGAAGTAATAAGAATATGTGATAGCTTAGAATTTGAAACAAATAGATTTGAAAATAAATCAGAATTTTTACGAGCAAAGGAAATGAAACATCATAAAGCAATGGCTGTATATGATTGTTTAAAATTTATTAATCAAGCAGTATTTACTGTTTTAGTTATTGGTGTATCTACATATCTAGCAACTAAGAATATAATCTCAGTAGGTAGTGTTCTAACAGCATATTTGTGTTTTAATCAATTATTAAAGCCATTAGAAGAATTACATAGAATTTTCGATGAAGTGTCTGAATGTACTGTTTTAGCAACAGATTTCTTCAAAATGACAGAAATAGAAAATGATTTTTCTTATTTTCCTATAAGTGTGAAATCAAAAAATAAAGAAACAGATGAAATGATTAATATAGAAAATATTACGTTTTCTTATCCAGAAAGTGAAGATAAAGTAATTCTTGATAATTTTAATATTGATATAAATAAAGGAACTTATCTTGGTATTGCTGGGCCATCAGGTTGCGGTAAATCATCTTTGATAAAGTCTATATGTAAGCTGGAAAAAGCAAATGGTACGATAATTATTGATAATATTAATTTAAATAATTTATCAAGAAAAGATATTTCTAAATTGATTGCATTAGTGCCACAAAGTCCATTTTTAATAGCGGGAACAATTTATGAAAATATAACGTATGGTATAGATAGAGAGGTATCAAAAGATGAAGTAGAAGAGGCTTCAAAAAGAGCATATATATTTGATTATATAAATAGTTTACCAGAAAAATTTGATACTATGGTTTCAGAAGGAGGAAACAATTTATCTGGTGGTCAAAGACAAAGAATAGCTATTGCTAGAATATTTTTGAGAAAGCCCAAAATATTAATTTTAGATGAAGCGACTTCTGCTTTGGATAATACCTCTGAAAAGTATATTCAAGCAGAAATAGAAAAAATGAAAGATGAAAATAATACAACGATTATTGCAATTGCACATAGATTAACTACATTAAAAAATTGCGATAGAATAATTGTTTTGAACAAAGGTCATATAGAAGAAGAAGGAAAATTTGATGAGTTAATTGACAAAGGCGGAATGTTTAGTGATATGTACTATGGAAAATTAAATTAATATAATAATTTTATCTTGAATATACATATAAAAAATCTCATGTTTTAGCTGATAACATGAGATTTTTATGATATTTATTGTATAGTTTTTGATTTTTCTTCTCTTCGGGTGTTAATTCTTTCTGATATGGCATTTAATTTTGACTGTAATAATTCATTACTGCTATTTTCTTGTAACCAATATTCTATATCTTCTTTGTCACTGTAATAATATTTTGATTCAAAGTTTAATTTTTCCATAAGAGCTTTGAATTTTTCAGGTGGAAAATCTTTTGAAGCTTGGAATTGAAAATTTACTTGGCCATCTTTTTGATATATTAAATTCAAAATGTATTGACTACTTACGTTAAATCTCAAAATTTTATTTCCTTTGTCATCAATATATTGTATAGCTTTGTCTCCATTTGTAGTATATCCGTATTGTTCATTATTAGATGAACTAAAAATAACTAAATCAACCTTTGAATTTTCATCTTTGATTCTTCTACATGAGATTTCAGAATAATCTATTTCAGGATGATCTTGTATTAATAAACCTTTAAGCGGATATAGATAGTAATCATATAAAGTGTTGTCATTAGGCGTTAAAGTATATTCAGTAAGTTCACTAAAATGGTCAAATATCATGCCATAATTCTGACTAAAAAATGCAGTATATCTATTTGGATTTTTTTTATAATATTTATATATTTCAATAGCTGATTTGTTTTTGTCAGGTACAAAACATTTTGAGAAATCATATGCGGATGACAATGTATCTAAATTAATTTTTAGAATTTGTAATGTATCTTTTATTTTTTCAAATGGAATACCTGTATTTAACAGAGAATTTATATCTTTTCCCATTTGACCATAGTAGGGTATATACATTGTTGTAATAGCATCAAAATTACCATCCACGCATGTTTCGAAAACCTTATATTTTCTTTTAAAGTCCTCTAATGTTCTAACTTCGCCAATTGCTTTTGAGTAATTTTCAAATAGTATTTCAGCATATTTATGTAATTTATAATTACTATTTTCTTTGAGCTTTTGCCCATGTCCCATTGCATAAACGTCATAATCTTGCTCACATAAGCCATTGAATGCTGACTCAACTTCATCATAATTCATGCCAGTTTCGTTTAATAAATCTTTAAATGCCATTGGCTTATGAAAATAGCATTCTTTTATTTTCTTATCCCCAATTATTAAAATAAGACGTCTGAGTTGTTCAACTATTGTTCTGTAGTCTGATATTAAGTTGCTAGAGTTTTTTTCGAATTTTTCATTTCTTATTTGAGTTAGATATTCTGTCATAGCTTCATTTAATCCTTTTCCATAGCTGTGTTCTATATATGAAAAGCCTGACATAATTTCATTTCCATTTTCATCTCTTATTGAAGTTACTGCGTGAAGCATTTCATGAAATAAAAGATATTTTGTATAACTTTCATTTTCGATTACTGATTTTTTTAAACATATATATCCATCCTTGTTATATTGACCATCTAATCGTTTGTTTTCAAATTCATCTTTTACTATGATATTTCCTTTAACATTTTTTTTAATTCTTTGTATTAATTCTTCAGTGGATAGAATGTCTGAAAAGCATTCCTGAAATTCAAAGGCAAAATTCGCAAACGCTTTTATTGTGAATTCATCATTAAATTTTTCTTGTAAACTTTTTTCTATTTTATTTATTGTCATATCAAATTTCCCTCAATTCTGTTATTAAATATTTATTTAAATAATAGCAAAAAAAAATCGGCTTTTCAAGGTTAGGCAAAAATTTTGAATAGATAGAAAATTTTCATAATATTTTATAACTTATTATAATATTAATAAGTTATGGAGGTTTTTTATGAAGAGAGTTAAAAATTTTCAAATTGTTAGTATAATTTTTGTCTGGATTGCTGGAACATTATTACATTTTACACATGATTGGTTCCCTGATAGCGTTGTGTTTTCGATTATTTCTGCAGTAAATGAGAGTACTTGGGAACATTTGAAATTGGTATTTTTCCCAATGTTATTTATGGCAATAGTAGGTTATTTTTATAATAAAGATATTAAAAATTTTTTATACGCAAAATTTGTATCAATATTTATAGCTATGTCTTTTATTGTTGTTTTCTTTTATACGTATACAGGAGTTATTGGAAGAAATTTTGCGGTTTTAGATATTGGAAGTTTCTTTGTTGCGGTTGCTTTAGGAGAGTATTATGCATATAAAATAATGCTTTCTGATAAGAATAAAATTAGTTCAGCTATGGCAGTTGTAATTTTAGCAGTTATTTTCTTATGCTTTGCTATATTTACGTATTATCCGCCTAGTATTGGATTGTTTGCAAATCCATTAGTAGGGTGAAATCATAGAAAGAAATAAAGAATAAGTTTACATAAATATATTGACACTTATTGGACATTGTGTTAAAATTCAAATATGTTTAAAGAGTATATCTAAGGGGCTAAATGCTTTGAGCGGTATAGGATAACTTATTATATGAAAGTTGTTTACACTTTGAGATTATTAATGTCTTGCAAAGGAGTCTTTAATGGATTTTTTTGCAAGTTTTTTTTGTTTTATAGGGGATTTTGAAGTTTCCTAATGTTTTATTGACAGGGGAGAGTTTTATGAGTGAAATAGTAATAAGAAATGTGAAATTTGAAGATTTAAGAAGAGTTTCTGAAATAGTTGTTGAAAGTTGGAAAACAGCTTATAGAGGTATTGTAGCAGATGAATATTTGGAGAGTTTAACTGTTGATCAGAATTATCAAAAAAGATTGAATGATTATACTGATGGTGGTTTTGCTGTCGCAGAAATTAATAATGAAGTTGTTGGCTTTTGTAGATACAGATTTGAAAATGCTTGTGAAGATAAGTTCCTAGATGTTGACTGCGAATTGTGTGCTTTGTATGTAAAACCTGATTATAAAGGAAATGGTGTTGGTAAGAAAATTATAAATTATGTGATGAATGATTTTAAAGAAAAAGGTTACAAGAAAATGATCTTATGGTGCTTTAAAGACAATTATCCAGCAAGAATGTTTTATGAAAAAATGGGTGGTATTTATGGTTCAGAAGGTACAATTACTAGAGGTGGAAAAGATTATAAAGAAGTTTGTTATACTTATGATTTGAAAAAGTTTTCTAAGGATGAACTTGAACTAGTATTTCCAACATATGAGTACAAGGCTCAGATTGAGGAGTATGCACAGGAGTTTTATGATAATGGAGAGGAACATATACCTGGTTGTGGTGGCTTAGATAGAATTGATAGCTTTGATGAATGGTTTAAGAAGATTCAAAATGATTTATTTGAAGAAACTGCTGGTGAAGGTAGGATTCCTGCAACTTTTTATTTAACAGTTAGAAAATCTGATAAAAGAATAGTTGGTAATTTACAGATTCGTCATTATTTGAATGAGAATTTGTTGAATTATGGTGGCCATATTGGTGATGCTATTAGACCTTCTGAAAGAAATAAAGGATATGCAACTGAGCAGATTAGACTAGCTTTGATAAAATGCAAAGAATTAGGAATTGATAATGTTTTGATGGATTGTGATAAAGAAAATATTGGTTCTGCAAAGTCTATACAAAATAATGGGGGTGTACTTGAAAATGAAGTATATGTTGATGATGAACTTATGCAAAGATATTGGATTAGTTTGAAAAAGAGATATGCCTTTAAACATTTAGATGGCGAAAAAGGTGTAAAGTGTAAATCAATTAATGTTAAGTCATCCGAATTTACAGGAGATATATATTTTTATTATTTTAAAGATGTTGAGGAACGTTATGTGCTTTCTAGTGGAACTTGCATTATTGATAATGATTATAAATGGCTTGAATTTTACGATTATAATTCTAGAATTAAATTGACAGTAATGTATAATGAGAAAAATGAGCCTATTGAGTGGTATTTTGATATTGCAAGAAGAATTGGAAACGATAATGGAATTCCATATGAAGATGACTTGTATGTAGATGTTCTTGTAACTACAGATGGAAAAATTAAGTTACTTGATAAAGATGAATTGGATGTTGCTCATGCTAAATTTGAGGTTAATGATAGTGATTATGAAATGGCAAAAAAAGAGGCAAGTGATTTAATGAAAAGATTAGAAAATAGAAAAGATAATTTGAAAAAATTTACGGATAAATATTTAAAGGAGATGATGAAAAAATGAAATATTTTAAGAAGTTGGTTGGAGATAGGATTTACTTATCACCAAGAAACGCAGAGGATGCGGAAATATTTACGGAATGGATGAATGATTTTGAAACTACTGATTATATTGGCAGAAGCGCTGGAGTAGTAACATTAGAAGGTGAGAAAAAATATTTGGAGAATAGCAACAATGAAACTTCTTTTTTTATAGTGACTTTGGAAGATGATAAATTGATTGGAACAGTGTCTTTGGAAAAAGTTAACCATATAAATAGATGTGCAACGCTTGGTATTTTTATTGGTGACAAAGATTATAGAAATAATGGATATGGAACTGAGGCGATTAGACTTATTTTAGAGTTTGGATTTAAATATTTAAATTTAAAAAATATAAAACTTGATTTATTGGAATTTAATGAGAGAGCTTTAAAATGCTACAAGAAATGTGGTTTTAAAGAATATGGACGTAGAAGAAAATGCAGATTTATTGATGGTATGTATTATGATGCTATTGAGATGGATATACTTGATGAGGAGTTTACAGGTGATTTTATAAGAAATAAAAATATATAAAATAAGGAACAGAAATTTTGAAAACGTTATATATGGTGTTTAAGATTTCTGTTCTTTTTCATATAATAAGAATATTCTCAGGATTTTCTATTATATAAAATAACAATACACAGAAATTTGCTTTGTAAAAGTTGCTCATGAACAATGACGTAAATCTAAAAATGTTATAATAAGTGAATAAACTATAAATAGTCTGCTTTTGTTATTTCGAATAAATTGTATGCAAATAAAAAAGTATATTGTCGAATATTGACTCTTTTTAATTATAATATTATAATCGAAAGGGTTAAATATTTTTGAAAAATATTTATTGTTAAATACGAAATATTTATATATTTTAATATATGAGAAAGGAATTAATCAATTAATAGGATATGATTGATTATACAAGAAAATTATGAAGAAAGATACAAAAGCAAAATCAGTTAGAAAAGAAAAGAAGAAGTCAAAGAGGAAAATTATAAAAGAATTGTTAATTGCATTTGCAATTTTACTTGTACTTGGAATTGTTTCAGGATTATTTTTACTATATGGTCCATGGAGTGGATTTAGAGATTGGCTTATTACAACAGCTATGTCTTCTATGAGACATCAGTATTTGGCTACATGGTTTTATGATGATAAAACTATTCAAGAATGTTTAGACAAAAACAAGGTAGTTGAGGTTAATGGGGAAACAGATGAAAATGCTGTTGAAATTGTTAATTATGAAGAAAAAGAGACAATTACGTATGCTAATGAATATGAACGTCAGATATTAGAAAAAGATGAAAAAAATAATGATTATAAGATTATAAAAATAGATGGTGGTAAAGAATATAGTGGATATATGGCTGTTATATATGATCCATCTAGAATAGAAGTTGCAACTTCTGCAAATATTGGAAAGAGTGGTCAGTATTTGACTGATATTTCTAAGAAAAATAATGCTTTAGTTGCAATAAATGGTGGTGGCTTTGCAGATGAAAATTTTCAAGGAAATGGATCTACACCATTGGGAATTACAATGAGCAAAGGAAAAGGAATAAGTGCTTCTAACAGTACATATGGAATCATAGGATTTAATAGAGAAAATAAATTAATATTGGGAAAATATACATTAAATCAAGCAAAATCAAAAGGAATTAGAGATTGTGTTTCTTTTAGCCCAACATTAATACTTAATGGAGAAAAATCAAAAATATATGGAAATGGCGGTTGGGGCAAAGCTCCGAGAACAGCTATTGGTCAAAGAGCTGATGGAATTGTTTTATTTTTAGTTCTTGACGGAAATAGAGCTTTAGGTAAAGGTGCTACTATTAAGGATTTAATTGAAATTTTTGAGAGATATGGCGCTGTTAATGCTTCAAACTTAGATGGCGGAACATCTACATCAATGACGGTTAAGAATAAAACTGTAAATAATCCTACAACATTATCTGGAAATAATGGAACTAGACCTATACCATCAGCATTTATTTTAAAAGCTGATGATTCAGATGATGGTGATTATAGTGCAGTAAAAGGTAAAGTTGAGGGAAAAAATTAGTTGGTTAATTATATTGTAAAAAGTGCATTGGTTGTCAATGCACTTTTTTTGACTAATTTACATAATTATGATATACTCAAAAAGCATGTTTTTATTGTAAAAATGTCTCGAATTCTATTTAGAAAGGAGATGATCCATTATTGTAATGGCATGTAACTAGTAAACTTTAAGATTATACAAAATGGAGGTAGAAATATGAAACATTCAACTAAAAGACGGTGCACTTTTTTTCTAGTTTTAATGATGCTGCTTTTTAGCATTATTACAGTACTTACGGGATGCGCAGAAGAAGATTCTACTAAAGCTGTGTATCAGTCTAACATAGAAGTTAAGGATCAAACGCCTGAGTTTTATGTAAATGATTATGGAAATATTTTTTCTAATAATCAAAAGGCTGAGATACAAAAGCGAGCAGTTGCTCTTAATGAAGATTACAATGGCATACAGTTAGTTCTTACCACTTTAGAGTCATTAGAGGGTAATTCTGTAGAGAAGTATGCAACTGCCATGTACAATAAGTTCGGAATCGGAAAAAAGGACATGGGAGTATTGATATTGTTTTCTTCAGGAGACCGGAAAGTTCGTATAGAAGTTGGACGAGGTATGGAAGCATACATGACTGATGCGGATGCTGGTTCACTTTTAGATGATTATGCAATTGATTACTTTAAAAAGGATCAATTTGCTGAAGGTCTGATTAACTTACAAAAGGCAGTTATTACTTTTATTGAGGATAAAGTGCCGATTGATTGGAATTCAGATTCTGAGGCTGTACAATCTTCTGAAAATGATTCTAAGGATGCACAGGTAGCAGAGGAAAGTGCCAATGTAGTGCAAACAACAGACAATACCAATGTGAAAGATAGTGAAACTGCATCTGAGAAGAAATCAGATTCTGGTATTCCGTTTATTTTCTGGATGATTGTGATTGTTGTGGCGTATAGTATTCCTATAGGTTACCTTTGCTCTTTGGTAGAAAAAAATCGCAAGTTGAAGAAAGCTAATGAAGACATTGCGACTGAAAATTCTTTACGAGTAGATCAATATGAGCGCTCTATCCAAGGACTTGAGCGAGAAGCATGGGATAAGAAAGCTGAGTATCAAAAACGATGTGAAGGATATGAAAGAGAACTGAAAGCATCGGCACATCAAATTAAAGAGCTTCAAAGAATAATAGCAATAATGCAGGAAACTCATGCTCGAGCTATTGCACTTCATCCTCAACTTGAAGATGAAATCATTGAAATGGTTGAAAACGAGTTTAAGGATGAAGCTAAGGCAGTTGATGATGTTATTCAAAAGGCTTTAACTAAGAGCACTGATAAAGACAATGTTGAGTTATTTGGTAAAGCAATTGAAAAATACAATTTGACAAGTCTTGAAGCTAGAAAGTATGTTAAGGGTGATGTGGAAGCACTTAAAAGACGGTATGAACAGTCATGCGAACTTCGAAGAGAATTCCAAAGAGTACAGAAAGAGAAAGCTGATAAAAAAGCTGCAAAAGAGGCATATGATGAAATGAAAAGAATTGCAACTGGTATAAAAGGTAATAATTCTAATTATAAAACATTAGTAAAAGCTAATAATTTATATTTGGGATTATCCAAAGAACAGCAAAGATTTTTCCCAGATGATAATTGGCTGCGTGAATTTTATAGAGAATTTGGTGTAGCTGAGAGAGATCATAGTGATTATGAAAAAGCTAAAAAGACAGAAAAGACGATTAAAGAAATTGTTGATTCTGTTGGAACACCTGATGAACACGATATTGATAAGCTTAAGCGAGCTATTAGAATGTATAATTCATTAAGTTCTTCTGAACGTAAATATTTTGATAAAGGCGTTTATGAAAGTGCTAGACGTAAATTATCAAAGGCAGAAGAAGATCATGATGAACGTGAGAGAAGAAGGAGAAGAGATGACGATGATTACTTTGGCGGTGGATTTTATGGCGGAAGTGGATCATTCGGTGGTTCTATAAGTGGTAGTGGCGGCATATCAAATGGTGGTGGAGCAAGCAGAGGTTTTTAAGTAGAAAGGAAAATCGGACTATGGGAGATAATATTGAAAGAGATTCACGGGTATCTATAGTTAAGGTAGTATGCATATGTGTAGTATTAGCATGGTTACTTGGCATTTTGATTTTTGCTGGTAAATGTGCTGCAACATACAACAACCTGATTGATGCAAAGGAAAATGTTAAATTGGCTAAATCTAACGTTGAGACTATGATGCAGAGAAGACTTGAACTTATACCTGACTTAGTAGAGACGGTTAAAATGTATACCGAGCATGAAGAGAAAATTTTTGATGACATTGCTCAGGCTAGTTTAGTACTTTCTAATAGCTGGATAAATGGTGACCCTAAAGAGATAAGTGAAGCTGATAAGAAAGTGAGTTCAGAAATAAATGGTATTATTTCAGTTGCTAAGAACTATCCTGAATTGACAAGTAGTGAACATTATACTGCTTTGATGGATGAGTTAGCTGGATCTGTAAATAGAATTGCAACGGCTAGAGATAGATATAATCAGCAGGTTGCAATTTACAACAAGAAGGTTAACAAGTTTCCTGGCAATATAATGGCAGGAATATTTGGATTTGAAGAAATGGATGAATTTGAGGCTGATAAAGAGGCTGAGAGGACGAATATGCTTGTTGATTGAATGTTTTATGAAAGACCGAGATGGCGATTGCTGTCTCGGTCTTTACTTATAATATAAAGAAAAATACATATAAAATTTTCTCATACCTTGCTGGCGCATTCCTCGGAATTTGAAAATAAAAATTTGACAATTTTATTTTCAAATCGGGTAGAATGCTTCAATC
>USQZ01000046.1 GCA_900556975.1 uncultured Clostridium sp.
AAATGGTATTAGATGGACCACACAGAAAAGGTGATTTAAGAAGAGCTAGAGCAGCTGCTGTAAATATTGTTCCTAACTCAACAGGTGCAGCAAAAGCTATAGGATTAGTTATTCCAGAATTAAACGGAAAATTAATTGGTTCAGCTCAAAGAGTTCCAGTTCCAACAGGTTCTACAACTATATTAATAGCAACTGTTAAAGGAAATGATATAACTCCAGAAGGTATAAATGCAGCAATGAAAGCTGCTTCAAGTGAATCTTATGGATACACAGAAGAACCATTAGTTTCTTCAGATATTATAGGAATTACTTATGGATCATTATTTGATGCAACTCAAACAATGGTTACAAAAGTTGAAGATGGTTTATATCAAGTTCAAGTTGTTGCTTGGTATGATAATGAAAATTCTTACACAAGCCAAATGGTAAGAACAATTAAATATTTTGCTGAATTAGGTGAATAATTAGAAAATATTTATTAATAAAGTTTATGTTTATAGGGACCGTTTATGGTCCCTATAAGAAAATATTAGACATATATATTTAGAAGGGAATGAAAACAAGAATGAATAAAAAAACTGTTAGAGACATAGATATTAAAGGTAAAAAAGTTTTAGTTAGATGTGATTTTAATGTTCCATATGATTCAAATAGAGTAATCACAGATAATAGAAGAATTGTAGCAGCATTACCTACTATAAAATATTTACTAGAAAATGATTGTAAAATTATTTTATGTTCTCACTTAGGAAGACCAAAGGGAGAAGTAAAACCTGAATTTTCACTTGATATAGTTGCTAAAGAATTATCTAGATTATTAGGTAAAGAAGTAAAATTAGCTTCTGATGTTGTTGGTGAATCAGCTCAAAAATTAACTTCAGAAATGAAGAATGGTGAAGTTGTTTTACTTGAAAATGTTAGATTTGAACCAGGTGAAGAGAAAAATGATCCTGAATTATCTAAGAAATTTGCAAGTTTAGCAGAAGTGTTTGTAAATGATGCTTTTGGTACAGCCCACAGAGCTCATAGTTCAACAACTGGTGTTGCTGATTATTTACCAGCTGTATCAGGCTTCTTAATTGAAAAAGAATTAAAATTCTTAGGTGATGCTTTAGAGAATCCAGAAAGACCATTTATGGCAATTTTAGGTGGAAAGAAAGTTTCTGATAAAATTGGTGTTATTGAAGCTTTACTTGAAAAAGTTGATGTATTAATGATTGGTGGAGCTATGGCATACACATTCTTTAAATCAATGGGATATAATGTTGGAAATTCAATTTGTGAATTAGATAAATTAGATTTAGCTAGAGAACTTATGGAAAAAGCTAAAGCTAAAGGTGTTAAATTAATGTTACCAGTTGATACTAAAATTGGTAAAGAATTTGATCCTAATACAGAAAGTAAAATTGTTAAATATACTGAAATTCCAGATGATTGGGAAGGTTATGATATAGGACCTGAAACAATAGCAATGTATAGTGATGAATTAAGAAATGCTAAAACTGTTATTTGGAATGGACCAGTTGGATTATTTGAATTTGATCAATTTGCTGTAGGAACTAATTCTATTGCAAAAGCATTAGCTGATGTTGATGCTGTTAAAATCATAGGTGGTGGAGATTCAGCGGCTGCTGTTGAAAAAGCTGGATTAGCTGAAAAATTCACACATATTTCTACTGGTGGTGGAGCTTCTCTTGAATTTTTAGAAGGTAAAAAATTACCAGGAATAGAAGCATTACAAGATAAATAATAGAAAGAGAATTTTATATGAAAAAAGTAGTAATTGGATTAGTTATTGCTATATTAATTGTAGCAAGTGTAGTAGGAATTTTATTTTACAATGGAAAAAAGAGAAATGAAGCACAAGAATCTAATGAAAGTGCAAATGTAGAAGAGTATTATGGAAATAGGGGAAATATTTCACAAGTTGAAAAGGTTAAATTTTTATCAAAAAATGATGAATATTTAGTTGGAATGATTGGATTACCTGGTTCAAATGAACTTAAAAATTTTTCAGATGAGGAAATGATTAGATTTGCATTAAATATTGCAGTTGAAAGATATTCTACTGTACTTACACAGAAAAAAGATAAAACTGGAAAAGAGTCTTATTTAGTTTCTAAAGATATGGTAAATAATATAATTGAAGAATATTTTGGATTACAGGCAGGTTCTGTTGATGAATCTAACAGTTCATATTATTCTAAGGCAAATAAAGCTTTTTTATATGGAGAAAATATATCAAAAACACTTTATTATTATCCTGTAGATATGTCTAAAAATGAAGAAAGTGGCAATGTTGAAATTACTGCAGATGCTATTTTTATAACGGATAATCAAGATATATCTGTAATTGAAAGCGCAAAATATGAAGGAAAATATCAAAAAGATAATGTTGATAATACAATTAAGTTTGTCTTTAATAAAAATGGAAAATTAGTTTCTTATCAATATTTATAATTTTTTATTTTGCAAGTGAAAGGTGGCGAAGATATGAGAAGAAAAGTTATTGCTGGAAACTGGAAAATGAATATGCTTCCAAATGAAGCTATGGATTATATAACTAAACTTTCTAAATTGGTTAAAGATACAGAAAATGAAGTTATTCTATGTGTTCCATATACAGATTTGTTTTATGCTTTAATGCATGCACAAGATACTAATATAAAAATTGGTGCTCAAAATATGCATTTTGCAGAAAAAGGGGCTTATACTGGTGAGGTTTCTGGAAAGATGTTAAAAGTTATTGGAGTTGAGTATGTCATAATTGGACATTCTGAAAGAAGACAATACTTTAACGAGACTGATGAATCAGTTAATAAAAAAGTAAAAGCAGCTTTTGAAAATGAGTTAAAACCAATAGTTTGTGTTGGTGAAACTTTGGAACAAAGAGAAAGTGGTTTGACAGAAAAAATTATAACTAATCAAACAAGACTTGCGTTAGATGGATTGAGCAATGCGCAGGTTAAAAATGTTATTATTGCTTATGAACCAATTTGGGCTATAGGTACTGGAAAAACAGCTACTTCAGAAGATGCAAATAATTCAATTAAAGCTATAAGAGCTGAGATTAAAAAAATTTATGGTGATGAGGTTGCTGAAGAAGTTATTATTCAATATGGTGGAAGCGTAAAATCTACTAATGCGAAAGAATTATTTGAAACTTCAGATATAGATGGAGGTCTAGTTGGAGGAGCAAGTTTAATTCCAGAAGAATTTGCTAAAATAGTTAATTATAATAAATAATAGAGGATGGGTAAGAAAATGGATAAAAAAACTACAATGCTTATGATATTAGATGGTTTTGGAATTAATGAAAAAGAAGAAGGAAATGCTGTTAAGATGGCTAATATTCCAAACATTAAAAGAATTTTAAAGCAATATCCAAATACAATTTTGCATACAAGTGGTTTAGATGTTGGACTTCCTGAAGGACAAATGGGAAATTCAGAGGTAGGACATACCAATATTGGTGCAGGTAGAATTGTATATCAAGAATTAACAAGAATTACTAAATCAATAGAAGATGGAGATTTCTTTAGTATACCTGAATTGGTAACTGCAATTGAGAATTGTAAAAAGAATCATTCAAAATTACACATAATGGGATTGCTTTCAGATGGAGGTGTTCATAGTCATCAACGTCATTTATTTGCTTTATTAGAACTTGCTAAGAGAAAAGATTTTGAAGATGTATATGTTCATTGCTTCTTAGATGGAAGAGATACACCACCAGCTTCAGCTGAAGGATATATTGCTGAACTTGAAAATAAAATGGCTGAAAAAGGTGTTGGAAAAATAGCTACAATAATGGGTAGATTCTATGCTATGGATAGAGATAAGAGATGGAATAGAATTGAAAAAGCTTATGATGCAATGGTAAAAGGTGAAGGAGAAAAAGCTATTTCAGCTGCTGTTGCAATTGAAAATTCATATCAAAAAGAAGTTTTTGATGAATTTGTTGTTCCAACTGTTATTTGCAATAATGATAAACCAGTTGCAAAAATTGAGGAAAATGATTCCGTTATTTTCTTTAATTTTAGACCAGATAGAGCAAGAGAAATTACTAGAGCAATAGTTGATGAGAATTTTGATGGATTTGAAAGAGAATACTTTAAAACTAATTTTGTAACATTTACAAATTATGATGAAACAATTACTAATGTTTCTGTTGCTTTCAAAAAAGATGAAATAAAAAATACATTTGGAGAAATAATTAGCAATAGAGGTTTAACTCAACTTCGTATTGCTGAAACTGAGAAATATGCTCATGTTACATTTTTCTTCAATGGCGGTCAAGAAAAACAATATCCAGGTGAGGATAGAATTTTAATTCCTTCACCAAAGGTTGAAACATATGATATGAAACCTGAAATGAGTGCTTTTGAAGTTACAGAAAATGTTCTTAATGCAATTCATTCAAGAAAATATGATAGTATTATTTTAAACTTTGCAAATCCAGATATGGTAGGGCATACAGGAAATATTGAAGCGGTAATTAAAGCTTTGGAAGCATTAGATGTTTGTGTTGATAAAATTGTTAAAGCAATTGAAGAAGAGCATGGAGTTTTATTAATAACAGCTGATCATGGAAACTGTGAACAAATGATAGATTATAAAACAGGTGAGCCACATACAGCTCATACTACAAATCCTGTTCCATTAGTTTTAGTTGGTAAAGATGTTAAGATAAAAGAAGGAAGACTTGCTGATTTAGCTCCAACAATGCTTGATATAATGGGAATTGAGAAACCAGAAGAGATGACTGGAGAGAGCTTAATAGAAAAATAATTTTGTTTAAAAATTTGTAATAGATATAGGAAGTTCTTTGAACTTCCTATAATGCATATTTTGGTAATCTAGAAGGTTAGGTAACGTTCTAGATATGTGCCTTAGGAGGGAACGGAAAGAATATGGAAATTTCTAATAAGGAACGAGTTATTTTTGATGATATACAAAAGAAATTATTTTATATGATTCCAGAAAAATGGGATGCTATTTATTTGTATGCTTCAATTGTTGAAGAATCTCATAGAAAGCCAGTTGGTGAAATGTATTTTTATTATTTACCAAAGGGAATATTGAAAAGAAAGCCTGTAAACGTGTATCAAATTCCTGGAATGTTTAATATAGATGAGGAAAGTTATAATGAGTTGGTTCAAAGATTATTTTTCAACATAAAACAATTGAGAGCAATTCATAGGGAGACTAATCCTAAAATATGGTCAAATATAACAATATCAATTGAAAATTTTCAGTTTAAAATTGAATATGCATATGAAGACTTAGGAAAAAAATCAGAATTTACACCATATGAACGACATATTATATGGAGATATAAACATTTGAATGATGATTTCGATTTTCAAACTAAAGAAGAAAAAAATATTATAAGTAAATATTTGAATAGTGATTTAATTAAAACTGAGAAAAATAATGATATATATACTGAAGGAATGTATAGACAGCAAGTTCATAATATAATTGATTATGAAAGAATGATGACGATTGAGGCTGCCATAGCTTCTCAAAAAGAAGAGGCTATGAAGGAAGAGAAAAAATCGAAGTCAAAGAAGAAATCAAATAATATGGATGATGAGAATCAAACTTCTAAAAAAATAGAGAGTGAAAATCAAATTTTATTCAATAGAGTTGAAGAAATGAGAAAATCAATGAAACCGGCTAAGGAAGAGCTAAAGAAAGAGATCGCTAAGAATGAAATTAGTGATGATATTGATGATGATATGATTTTGAGTTCTGATTTTATGACTAAAAAAGATAAATAAAATATTTTAATATTCATTTTTGTTTTGATTAAATTTTATATAATAGAAAGTTTGGAAAAATTTTCATATTATATAAAAATAGTGAGTTAAAAATTTTTTTCTAACTCACTATTTTTTTGTTACTTTTTAGTAGTTAATATTTTTTCTTTTGAGTGATCTCTTTGGAATACGTTAGGTTACATTCCTTCGATATTTAATTCTTCAGTACCACTTAAAACGAACTTTCCGTTCTGAATTATTGTTACTTCTGTTCCATCTTTTCGTATTGCAACGATATTTCCAAGCTCTGCATATGGAATAGTAATATCTGTATGGCAACCAAAATATGCTTTGTTTTGCTCTTCAGGATCATCAGAAAGTCTTTTGATTGATACTTCATTATCTTTGGCAATGATTTTTTTGCCGTCTGGATTGAATGTATCAATGTGTTCTTCTAGAGAAAAACATGTATCTCCAAAAGCAAAATGAGGTCCTGTTTTTTCTGCAATAAGGATATCAAGTTTATCATTGATGTTATACTTGTTTCCCATTACATAAGCATATGTGTTTGTTCCAATTGCAAATTCTCCCATCGGTAATGTCGGATGGTCGAAAAGCAAATGCTCATTGATGTACTCAGTGTTTTCTTTTTCAGTAGGATAGTTGCTACAGCTGTACTTTTCGATGAAACCATCTTTTATTTGTAAAGTAAGGTTTTCGAATTTCCATTTGTTTAAGTATATCTCTGATACATGTAAAACACCGTTTGTTCCGGTTAATTTTGGACTTGTAAATACTTCGCCAACTGGAACGTTTACATCTGCACAGCAGTTTTCAAAAATTGTTTCTTTTTCTGAATCAGCAAGTTCAGTAAGGGCAACAACTAAATCTGTTTTGTTACCATTTTTCCCAGTAATGTGTACTGTTTTGACCGTGTCTAATACATCAATTATGTTTTGGTGAATTCTTTGATATTTTGCGTTGTCAAGGGTATTTATGTGAATAGTTTCCTTGAAAATTTCTTCAAAGTTATCACCGATTTCAGGGCAAGGGTAAGAAATTATGCAGAAAGATGTATCTTTTCTGATGTGTTTTAAGTACATGTTTGAGTATTTAGTACTAAAGTCAGAGCTCATCTTTGTGATTTCTTCTGATTTTTTATAAATCTCATGCCCGTTTTCTGGAACAAAACGTTTTTCACCAAAAGAGTCGATGTAGATAGGTCCTGCGTAAGCAGTTAATCGTTCTTCAACATCTCCAAGTGATTCTTCGAATGTAGACAAATAGCTATCTACATAATCTTGGGTAATGTACAAATTGTAGTCATATCTGTGGTTATAATCAACCTGTTTGTTAAAAGATATTGAATCTGTGTTGAAGATTACTTCCATTTTACCATCAAGTAATTGCTGGATTTTTCTTGCAACCTTTTCAAATCCTATAGGATAGACCAAACTTAAATATCCTTTTTTACTTGCGTCTATTCCTGTGTTTTTTAAGCCTCTTAAGAAAGCGTCGATTGTACATTGTGCCATACCTGTGATTGTTTCATCATCAGTTTTGTTAAAGAAATCAACGATTTTAAGCTGGTTTTCTGTAATGTTTTCTCCATAATAGTATAAATAGTTGTAAGAGTTTAAATCTGCTCTTAAAACAATTTCTCTTTCTGGATTTTCAATTACAGTTACGTGTTTAATGACACTTGATACTGGTCTAGATACCTCAGACAAAAGAGAAAGCGTAATAGATTTTGCTTTTTCCATATCTTCTGGCATAACAGAAGCAATATCGTTTATAAATGTCATATAGGTGTCTGCATTTTCAGTTTTTCTAACAAAATGACTGTAACAGCCTAATATGTACATGATAATTGTACTGCAAAGCTTATCATTTTCTGTTTCATTTTTGCAGACAAGTGGGTCCGCATAAAACGCTGCCATTTTGTCGTTGAGTTCTTTAAGTTCTTGAAGTGATAATGTTTTTAAATCAGTTTTGTATACCTCCTCAAAGAATTTTTTTACTTCCTTAATAAAGTTAGTAATCATAAACATTTCCTCCTGTGATTTTATTTTGAAACGTAGTTGGATTATATCATAGATTTACATAAAATACAAATATATGTTGAGCTTGAATTGATATTGAAGTTATAAAAATAAAAAAATATACGAAAATGTATTTATTTTTTTTATTTTTTAATGTTATACTGTTAAGAGAATAGTATTAAGGAGAAAAATATGCAAAAGAAATTATTAATTGTTTTTTTAGTTATTATGACTGTAATTACTATTAATATTAATTTAGTATTTGCTGCTAATGTAGATGTGAGCCTTGTTAGACTAGATTCGACAGGAGCATTAATTAAAGTAAAATCCGATGATAAGATAGTAAAGGTTGTAATGTATAGACAAGATTCTACTGGCGAATTTGTTAGATTTTTTGAAAATTCAGAGGATGGATATAATGAGAAAAACTTTTTTATTTCGCCATATAGACTTTCAGAAAATAATAAAACCAATTTAAAAGTTGAAGTAACAAATGAAAAAGGAGAAGTAAAAACTGATACTTTAGAAATAGGATCTATTCCTGCATCACCAAGTCCATCAACATCTCCATCACCATCAGTAACACCAACTACAACACCTTCTACGAGTCCATCAACAACGCCTTCAACATCTCCAACGACAAGTGTTACGCCATCACCATCAACGTCTACAACACCATCACCAAGTAATGGAAATGTTAAACCAACCAGTATTTCTTTGAGTGAGAAAAACTTAACTTTGACAATTGGTCAAAAGAAATCATCTAAACTTAATTTAACTATAAAACCAACTAATGCCCAAACTAAATTGACTTGGTCAACAAGTAATAAAAATGTTGCTACAGTAGATGGAAAGGGTGTAGTTACTGGAAAGAAAACGGGAACTGCTACAATAAAAGTAAAAACTGATAATGGATTGGTGGCAGAATGTAAAGTTACTGTAAAGGTTAAGAAAATAAGTGGAACTATAAGTAAAAGTAATTCGTCATTCTTTACAACTATTAATACTGTAAATGGTTGCTCATCAATTCAATCATTGGCTGTTACGGATAAATATTATGTTTGCACAAAAATTCGTGGTGATAATAGTAAAGCCACGATATCAGTGTTTGATAAAAAAAATAAGAAAAGAGTAAATACATTGGTAGGAAGTTTTGGACATGCAAATGGTGCTACATATAATCCAGATACCAAAAGCGTTTATATAACTCATATGGGTGCAAGAAATGTGTCTAGAATTTCTGCAAGTAATTTAACTGCAAGTAATTTGAAACGAAGTATTATGAAATTTCCTATAACTGCTACAGGACTCGGTTATGATAAAGATAGTCAAAAATGGGTTTTGAAATGTGGAAAAAATGTATCAATATATAATAAAGATTTAACAAAAAAATTAAAGTCATTTCAAGTTGCATGGCATATAGGACAAGATTGTGAAGTGTATAAAGGATTGTTATTATCAATTGATTATATTGGTCATGCAAATGCTTATATTTATGTGTATAATATTGAAACAGGTGAATGTTATGGTAGATATAAGGTAACTATACCAGTTGAACTTGAAAGTTTAGCTTATGATGAAAATAGTGATAGTTTTGTTATGGTATTTAATGATTATAATGGTGATAAAATATATAGAACAAAAGCAATTAATTTAAAGAATTATTATTAAAAAGCAAGATAATTTAAGAAAATTCAAGAAAAGTCTTGAAAAATCTTCTAATATGTTATAAAATTTATACTTAACAACGTAAAATAACTGCACGAAAAA
This sequence comes from uncultured Clostridium sp., assembly GCA_900556975.1. Taxonomy (GTDB): domain Bacteria; phylum Bacillota; class Clostridia; order TANB77; family CAG-508; genus UMGS1994. The sequence goes on from USQZ01000046.1 coordinate 9,578, forward strand.
TTAAATAATATATTAGGAGGTTTTTTATGTCAGAGATATTGAATGATATTTCAAGAACTTTTAATGAGTATTTGTTATTACCAAATTTAACAGATGAAAGATGTATACCATCAAATGTAAGTTTAAAAACACCACTTACAAAATTTAAAAAAGGTGAAGAACCAGAATTAAGTGCGAACATCCCGTTCGTGTCTGCAATTATGCAAGCTGTTTCAGGAGAAAAAATGGCTATTGCACTTGCGCGCGAAGGTGGATGTTCTTTTATTTATGGCTCACAATCAATTGAATCAGAAGCACAAATGGTTAGAGATGTTAAAAAATGTAAAGCAGGATTCATTGATAGCGATTCTAATGTAAAGGTTGGAACACCTTTAAGAGATGTGATTGATTTGGTTAATAGAACAGGTCATTCAACAGTAATGGTTACAGAAGATGGAACAAGTAAAGGTAAGTTTATAGGTCTTGTTACAGATAAGGATTATAGAATAACAAGAGCTGATTTAGATGAACCAATTGATAAATTTATGGTTCCAAAGGAAAAATTAGTTTTTGCAAGAAAAGGTATTTCATTAGAAGAAGCAAATGATGTAATTTGGGAGAACAAAGTTAGTTGTTTACCAATATTAGATGAAGATGATAATTTGGAATTTTTAGTATTTAGAAAAGATTATGAAGATAGAAAAAATAATCCAAATTCATTATTAGATGAAAACAAAAGATATATAGTTGGTGCAGGTGTAAATACAAGAGATTATGAAGAGAGAATTCCAGCCTTAGTTGATGCTGGTGTTGATATTTTATGTATTGATTCATCAGATGGATATTCAGTATGGCAAAAAAATACAATAGAATTTGTTAGAGAAAAGTACGGAAACAATGTAAAAATTGGTGCTGGAAATGTTGTTGATAAAGAAGGATTTTTATATTTGGCCGAAGCTGGTGCTGACTTTATAAAAGTTGGTGTTGGTGGAGGATCTATCTGTATTACAAGAGAGCAAAAAGGTATAGGTAGAGGACAAGCTAGTGCATTAATAGATGTTGTTAAAGCAAGAGATGAATATTTTGAAAAAACAGGTGTATACATTCCAGTATGTTCAGATGGTGGAATTGTTCATGATTATCATATTACTTTAGCTTTAGCTTTTGGAGCTGACTTTGTAATGATGGGTAGATATTTTGCTAGATTTGATGAGAGCCCTACAAGAGTTTTAAAAGTTGGAAATAACTTTGTAAAAGAGTATTGGGGTGAAGGTTCAAACAGAGCTAGAAACTGGCAAAGATATGATTTAGGGGATAAAACTAAAAATAAATTAAGCTTTGAGGAAGGTGTTGATTCATATATTCCTTATGCTGGACCTTTAAAAGATAATTTGAATATAACTGTTAATAAAATTAAATCTACAATGTGTAACTGTGGTTCAATTTCAATACCAGAATTTCATCAGAAAGCTCGTTTAACACTAGTATCTAATATTAGTATTAAAGAGGGTTCTGCACATGATGTTATTTTAAAAGAGATTGAGACTAAAGCGTAAAAATATATTGGAAGGATTGTTGTAATGGAAAATAAAGAATTGATTATAGTATTAGATTTTTATGGGCAATATAATCAGTTAATAGCTAGACGTGTTAGAGAGTGTAATGTTTTTTGCGAGATTTTGCCTTTTAATACACCAGTTGAAAAGATTATTGAAAAAAATCCAAAAGGAATTATATTTACTGGAGGGCCAGCTAGTGTTTATTTAGAGGATGCTCCTAAGTGTGATAAAAGAATTTTTGAATTAGGTATTCCTATTTTGGGAATTTGTTATGGTATGCAACTTATGACTCATATGCTTGGTGGAGAGGTTAGAAGAGCTTATAAGAGAGAGTTCGGTGAGATTAATGTTAGCATAGATAATAGGTCTTTATTATTTGAAGGATTTGAAAATGTTAATACTTGCTTAATGAGCCATATGGATTATGTTGAAAGAATACCTGATGATTTTGAAAAGATAGGTGATACACCTGATTGTAAATTTGCTGCTATGCAAAATGTTGAGAAGAAATTTTATGGTATTCAATTTCACCCAGAAGTAAATCATACTAAAAATGGTGTTAAGATTATTCACAATTTCTTATATAATGTTTGCGGTTGCGAAGGTAATTGGAAAATGAATTCATTTGTTGAAGAGCAAATCAAATTAATTAGAGAAAAAATCGGAGATAGAAAAGCTGTATGTGCTTTGTCTGGTGGAGTTGATTCATCTGTAGCTGCAGCACTTGTAAATAGAGCAATTGGTAAGAATTTAACATGTATTTTTGTTGATCATGGATTGCTTAGAAAAAATGAAGCTGAAGAAGTTGAAGAAATTTTTACAAAACAATTTGATGTTAATTTTATTAAAGTTGATGCAAGAGAAAGATTTTTATCTAAGCTTGCAGGAGTTGATGATCCAGAGAAGAAGAGAAAAATAATTGGTGAAGAATTTATTAGAGTATTCGAAGATGAAGGTAAAAAATTAGGTCAAGTTGATTATTTAGTACAAGGTACAATTTATCCTGATGTAATAGAAAGTGGAGTAGGTGTTGGTGCTAAGATTAAGAGTCATCATAATGTTGGTGGATTGCCTGATTGCGTTGATTTTAAAGAGATTATAGAACCTTTAAGAGATTTATTTAAAGATGAAGTTAGAAAAGTTGGAGTTGAATTAGGACTTCCAGAGTTCTTAGTTTACAGACAACCATTCCCAGGTCCAGGACTTGCAATTAGAGTTATTGGAGATATTACAGAGGATAAGTTAAGTATTTTAAGAGAAGCAGATTATATATTTAGAGAAGAAATTGCAAATGCTAAATTAGATAGAGATATTAATCAATATTTTGCTGTTTTAACAAATTTGAAAAGTGTTGGTGTTATGGGTGATGAGAGAACTTATGATTACACTATTGCATTGAGAGCTGTTACGACTTCTGATTTTATGACAGCAACATGGAGTAAAATTCCATATGAAGTTTTGGAAAAAGTTTCTGCAAGAATTGTAAATGAAGTTAAACATGTAAATAGAGTGGTTTATGATATTACAGGAAAACCACCTGCAACTATTGAATGGGAATAAAATTATATTTTATGTATTGCTAATTTTTAATGATTAGTATATAATAACAAACGAACTTGAAATATAGTTCGTTTTTATATTGGGGTATCGCCAAGCGGTAAGGCATCGGACTCTGACTCCGACATGCGTAAGTTCGAATCTTACTACCCCAGCCA
>USQZ01000047.1 GCA_900556975.1 uncultured Clostridium sp.
TTGAAGTACACAGAAAGAATATTTCAACAGCAAACGTAAAAGTAGTTTACAAGATTAAAGTAACGAATGATAGTGAATTAACTGGTAAAGCAAACGTTGTAGAAAACATACCAAGTGGAATGACAATGTTGTCTGGGAATAATCCTGACTGGACAATAAAAGAAACGACAGCCAGTCTAGAAACAGATGAAATAAAACCGGGAGAAAGTAGAGAATATCAGGTAGTCCTTGGATGGCAAAATGGTGATAATAATGTTGGCACAAAGACAAATATGGTAAGTATTACTACAGAAAATGAGGCAGATTTTGATGAACAATTTGAAACAGATAATGAAAGTAAGGCTGATTTGATTGTTGCTGTAGGAACTGGTGAAGTTCCATATGCTAAAATTGCAGGAGGAGTTTTAATTATTATGATTGCTATGACAGCGGGAATTTACGTGATTAGCAAAAAACGCCAATAATGATATAAAAAAAAATACATATTAAAATTTTTTCACACCTTGCTGGCGCATTCTTAAAATTAAAAAATACGGTTGTAAAAAAAGCAACCGTATTTTTTAATTTTAAGAATGCTTCAATTGAACTCACTTTGTTCGTTTTGTTCCTGCGCGGTGATTCAAAAATTTTATATGTATTTTTCTTTTTTTAGTATTGTGGATAAATTTTTAAATATAAAAAATACTTGTGGATTATTTTGAAATTTTATAAATCGTATCAAGTGTTTCCGCTAGTTTATTGGAGTTTTGTTGATGAATTGTAATTAAAAAGATAACTAAACGAGAAAAACAATATTTTGTAACAAAAAAGAGGCTACAAATTCTTATATGTAGGTGTTTGTAACCTTTTTTTGTCTTTGAGGCTGATTTTTTGTCGAATTTTAGAATTTTGTGGCATTGACGTTTAGAAAAAGCTCTTTAATATATAAATTATAAATATATAAGGAGTAAATATTATGTTAAAGAAATTTGGAGAAAAAATCACAAGAAAGAAATTGATTATTGCAAGTGAAATTGCAATTGTATTAATGGCAATGGTTATAGCTATTGCCATAATATTAAGTAAAGGAGAAAGTGCAAGAAAAAAGAATTTCGTACCAGATAGTGAATTAGCTCGTGCTATGACATATGGTCAATTTAGCGACGAAGATGCAAATGTTGATGGAACAGACTATGTTAAGTTTAATGCTTTTTTCTTACGTGATGTAAACAGTGATGGAATTGCTGAAAAAATAAAGGGTACATGTAAACAAGTTGGAAAAGAAGATACTTTGTACATGGAACTTAATGTACTTACGAATGGGTATTTAGAGAATGGAGTTATAACGATTAATAGTGATAACTTTTATTTAAGGACTGCAATTCCAAAGGATAATGAAGTAAAAGATAATTTAATTTCTTATGATACTGAAAAAATTTCTTTAAATCAAATAAATAATGGTACTCAAAAGCTTTTAACGGGTATTGTAACAACAGGAAATTATTCAAAAGATTCACAAAAATATGCTGCGATAGGTAATGATCCAACTAAATATAGTAAAATTAATTCAATAACTTTAACAGGTACTCATGTTGCTGATGATGGAACTAGAACAGAAATAAATAAAACTGTTAATTTAGCAGTTGATTGGTATGGAACTACAAAGACAGAAATACCAAATTATATTATATACGATAGTAATTTAAGCCAAACTAAAGATAATACGTATGTAGTTGATAAAGAAAATAATCAAGCTGTTTTTGAATTTGATATTGGCATTAAGGAAGCTAATAGTGAGTTGTTGTTATCAAAAGCTTATTTAGAAGGGGTAATTCCTCAATTAAATGGATATGATCCTGAAAAAGTGGAGGTGATTAATGAAGGTGCTAAAGATAGTTACACATATGATGAAACAACTAGAAGATTTACTGCTATAAAGTCAGCAAAATTAAATGATGATGGAACTATAGATAAACAATGTTATGATATTACATATTTGTCAGGAAGATATAATAAGTTTAAGTTAAAAGTTGCATATCCATTGGAGGCTTATAATGAAACGGGAGCAGATACTGTGGAATTAAAAATTCCTGTATCTGCATATTATGAAGGCTACAATAATACCAATACTGAGTTTGTAAATCCATATAAGTCAAATGTCGCAAATGCTACAGTTATTTTAACGTATTCTAAGCCATCAGGAGATGTGGCAATATTTGAGGTTACAGTTGGAAAATATACAAGTAGTCCCAATAGCAGATATTATGTTTCAAAAAAGAAACCATTAAAAATTTATAATGGTTTATCATCAGAGGAAAATGATGATACATATCTTGTAAGATGGTATGGTTCAACAGGAAAGCAAGGTCAAACTACAGGATTAGTAATGAAAGAGACAAAGGATGGAGTAGCTCAAGTTTCAGATCAATTTATAAAATCAGATTCAAGTACAGAAAGTATGGAAAATTTTGTTGCTAATGTTGGAATATACTTTAGTAATCCTATGGAGTTATTAGGAGATGATGGTTGGATAAAAGTATATGATGATGAAACAGGAGTTTTATTACATGAATTTAATAAGTCTGACTGGAATAAATATTCTGAAGGAAGTCCTTATAAATATGATATACCTGTAAAACATATAAGAGTTGTAACTAGTGCAACGCAACCTAATAAGGCAATAACTGTTTATAATGTTAAAAAGGTATATGATGATTATGTTACAACAAATTATACAAGAGAACAGTTTGATAATTTTAATTATATAAAATCTACATTAACTGGATATGCAGGAGAGAGTTGTATCAATACAGACACACATGATGTAAAATATGAAGCACCATTTTCAATTGCAACAGTTGAGATAAATAAAGAAGCAATATCAACTCAAGAAACAGAAAAAGACATGTACATAAGTATTGTTGCTAATGGGGAGGAAAATGCAAATCAAGAAAAATGGGAAAATGGAGTATTTTTATTAAAATTACCAAAGGATATAGTTACATTTGATATAGATTCAATAAAAATAAATAATTCAATGGTGACATTAGTTAGTTATGAAGTATATGAGGAGGACGGTGAAAAGTTTCTAAAAATAATAACTTCAAATGACGAAGCAACAACGTTTTCAATAGGAATTGAATGTAGTATTTCACCAGATCCACGTATGGCAACTGCAACTGAATCATTTGAATTATATGCAAGCAACGAGAATGCTGGGGATTATTATATTCCAGTAGATGATGTATATGATATAAATGGAAATTTGAATGTTACAGAAAAAGTAAATAAGGATAGTGTTAGTATTAGCATGATTTCTCCAAATTCATTATTAACAAATCAGTCATTAACAAATTATGATGAAAATGGAAGTGTTACAGTAGCACCTATGGTTGCAGAAGTGACAAAAGAAAGAAGTTCAGCAACAGTAAATGTTGAAATAAATAACAATTATTCGAGTACAATTAGTGATGTTGTAATTTTGGGAAGAGTACCATTCCAAGGAAATAAATATGTTATAAATGGAAAAGATCTTGGATCAACATTTACAACTACTATGTCTAATTCAGGATTAAAATTGACAGAGGCTTTAGAAAAAACTGCAAAGGTGTATTATTCAACAAATGGAGAAGCAACAAAAGATTTAGAAAAAAGTGAAAATGGATGGACACTTAGTCCAACAGATTATTCAAAGGTTAAAAGCTATTTAATAGATTTTGGTGAATATCAGTTTAAAAAAGGTGAAAGATATACTGTTTCATATGATGTTAGTATTCCAAGTGGATTAAATTATAATGAAGTTACATATGGACATCATGCTGTGTATTTTAGTTTAGATACAACTGAAGGAAAATATAAGACTCAAACTGAGCCTAATAAAGTTGGAATTATGATTGCTAAACAATATGATTTAGAATTAATTAAATTCCAAAATGGAAAAGAAAAGACTGTAAGTGGTGCAACATATGCTATACAGGAAGATGGAAAAGAAGAGAGTAAAACAAGGGTTACTAGTGTAGATGGAAGCCTAAAATTAACGGGTTTATATATTGATAGAACGTATATTGTGAAGGAAATAAAGAGCCCAAAAGATTATGAATTGAATGATGAAGTAGTAAGATTTACTACTTCTGAGAGTGATGGAAAAATTATTGTAACTAAAAATGATGGAAATGTTAAGAATATACAAGCTATTCAACCAACTGGAAGTGAAGGATATAAAGTACAAATTCAAGTGGAAGATGAGGCTAAAGCTAGATTAAAGATTATTAAAAATGAAAAAGATTCAAGCAAAACAATTCCAAATGTAAGATATAAATTAACAGGTGCTGGAATAATATCAGCTGGAAGAGTATTGGCTACTAATGTTGATGGTGAAGCTCAAATATCAGGTTTGAAAATTGGAGAAGAATATGTATTAGAGGAAGTAAAGGCTGAAGGATATTATGTATCTGATGAAAAAATTAAATTTACTGTAACAAATTCTAATGGAGTGTATAGTGCAAATATTTTAGAGGGAACAGTAAAGAATTCTAGTATAACAGAAGAAGATAGCTTACCAATAATAAATTTACAATTGGAAGATGATAAAATTCCTACATATAATTTGGAAATTTCAAAGATAAAGAGAATTGCAAGTACGGCTGTGACTACAGATGAATTAAAAGCTAAAGCTGAAAAAGCTTTGGCAAGTGAGGATACTGTTTATTTGTCAGGTGCGAAATTTAAATTATATAAGGATGGAAAAGAACTTGGAGAATATACAACCGATGCAAATGGAAAAATCACATTGGAAGGTTTATATCAATATATAGATGGTAAAGATGAAAATGCTATTTATACATTGATAGAAACACAAGTGCCAGATGGTTATGTAAAGGTTAATGACATAACATTTAAAGTGGATGGAACATCTGGAGAGTTACAATTTATAAATACAAATGGAAAAAATGAAAGTTATACAGTTGACGGAAATACAGTTAAGCTATTAGTTGAAGATAGTCCATCTTTTAAATTAATTAAAAAAGATGCAGATACACAAGAAGTTTTGGCTAATATAAAGTTTGTAATTTATAATCTTGATCAAGGTACTGTACCTGCTAAGAATAGTAAGGGTGAAACTTTAGGTACAAAAGAAATTATAAATGGAAAAGAATATTATACGGTTACAACAGATAGTAATGGTGAAATAATAGCTGATTTACCTGAAGGTGTATACAAGGCTGTTGAAGTGCAAGCTCCAGAAAAATATGAGATATCTGAAGATTATTATTTTAGAATAAGTAGTAGTACAGAAGGCAAAACAAATTTAGAGACTATATGGGGAGAAGGAATTGGAAATGAAACATATGACCAGGTTATTACAAGTATGGCAACTAGTGATGGTGGTTTTTTAGTAGGAGGTAAGAAAAATACATCTGAAAGTATTACATTAGAAAATGGAATAGTTATAGATAGTCAAAATAATTCTTATATAATTAAATATGATAGTAATGGTCGTGTCGATTGGGCACATTCATTAGGAGATATGTATGATGATAGACAAACAAAATATATGGATTTTTCTGAAACAAGTGATGGTGGATATTTAGTTGCTGGAAGTATGTTCGGTACACTTGATTTAGGAAATAATATTACACTTAAATCATATGGATCATATGATGGTGTAATTATTAAATATAATTCTGATGGTGTGTGTGAATGGGCTAAGAATGTTGGAACTATTTCGAATGATCAATTTAGAGCAATTACTTCAACAAGTGATGGTGGATTTATTGTTGGTGGATATATTAAGTATGCGAATTTGCAATTGGATAGTGATACTACAATAAATGTTGATTATGTAAGTGGAGAAGATGCAATATTAATTAAATACAATCAGATTGGTGAAGTTGAGTGGATTAAAACTTTTAATGGAGAGCCATACGGTGATGATAGAATAACTAATGTTATACAAATGGATGATGGAGGCTATATAGTTGAAGGACATTCAAATGGTAAAGTTGATTTCGGTAATGGAGTTGTTGTTGAGTGTTCTGGCGATTGGAATGGCCTTTTAATTAGATATAGTGCAACCGGTGAAGTGGAGTGGGCTAAAAAGATTGATGGCTATTTACCAATTACTTCAATTAGCAAGACAAAAGATAATGGTTTTATAATTAGTGGACAATTTGAAAGCAGTTTAGACTTGGAAAATGGTGAAACATTAAAAGGAATTAGTGGTTATGATGGCTTTATTATAAAATATGATGGCAATGGAAATGTAAAATGGGCTAAGGCTGTTGGTGGAGTTAATGAAGATAAGATTAATTGTATAATTACTGATAAAGAAGGTAATTATTGGGCAGTAGGATATTTTTATAGTGGTAGTGTAGACTTGGGAGATGGAATAGGGCTTTCAAAAAATGGTTCAGCTGCAGGTATGGTGATTAAATATAATCCAGATGGAAAATGTTTGGCTGCACAATCATTAGGTGGAAATGGTGAACAAGTAATACTTAATTCTGTAGCTATCGATGAACAAAAAAATATAATTGTAAGTGGAAAATCAACAATGCCATTAACTATAAATATAAAAGAAACATCGACAAGTAAACAAATAAATATTGGAATTGTAGTAAAATTTGAAGAGAGCAGTACAGTTGGTGCATCTATAGTGGAAGCTACTAAATTAGAAACTAATAATTTAAATTCGGTTACAGAGGTAGATAAAACATCAGATGGTGGTTCAGTTGCAGTAGGAAACTTTAGTTCTGCAACAATGAATTTTGGAGAAATCGAACTAAAGAAATATGGAGTAACTACTTCAGTAACAGATGGATATATTGCAAAATATAATGAAAATAATGTAATAGAATGGGTAAAAAATATCGGTGGTGATGAGGAAGTTAAATTTTTAGCAGTAGAAGAAACTCATGATAACGGATATGTTGTTGCTGGATTGTTTAATTCTAATATTTCTTTTGATGATGGAAGAGTGTTAGAGTACTTATCTGGCGGTACAAATGGATTATTGATAAAATTTGATCAATATGGAAATATAGAATGGTTTAGAAATATAGGTTCAAAGATACAAGAAGGTTTAGCCTTAGAAGTGACGAGTGATGATGGTATTCTTGTAGCTGGAAGTTTTTGGGGAGATACACTAACTTTATCTAATGGAGGAGTATTACATAATAACAGTGGTACAAGTAATTCTGCTGGAGATAAATATTCTGATGGAATGATAATAAAATATACTTCTGATGGACAAGTTGATTGGGGAAAAGCAATAAATGGCGTTTTAGAGGATAGAGTAACATCTGTTATAGAGTTAAGCGATGGCAGCTATGTGGTAGGTGGATACTTTAATTCTCAAATTACTTTTGAAAATGGAACTAGTATTACAACTATAAGTAGCAATGATGGGTTTATGGTGAATTATTATGCTGATGGTACTTTGAAGCAAGCAAATACATTAAAGTGTAGTGGCGATTTATATATTAATTGTATGATTCCAACAAGTGATGGTGGATACTTGGTTGGAGGTAGTTTTAATGGAGGCGTAATTAGAGATGATGTAGCACCAATATATTCTAAGGGATATTTAGATGGTGTAATTGATAAATATGATTCTCAAGGAAAAAGAGAATGGGTTCAAAATATTTCGGGAGAAATGGACGATTATGTAACTTCTTTAGCACAAATGAATAATGGAAAATATATTATTGGTGGATGTTTTAGCTCTTCAGCAATGTCTGTAGGAAGTGGAATTAGTTTGTCAACTGCTGGTGAGTGTGATGGTATGTTATTAGTATATGATTCAAAAGGAAATGCTGAATCTGCTAAGGTAATAGGTGGTGAATCAAACGATTATGTGAGAACTGTAACAGTAAAAAATACAGGAGACGTATTGTTTGGAGGAGATTTTAAAAGTCCAAGTGTTAAATTTGATAAAATGGAAATGACAAATAATAATGATGCAAGTGGATTTATTTCTATGTTAACAATGCAGATTACGGGAAGTGAAGTAGAAGAATTACAGATATCAAATAACGTGAAAAAATTTAAAATTACAACTGATGTTAATGAAATAGATGATATAAAAGGAGGTTCAATTTCAGGAGAAGATGAGAATCCTTATGAAATTGTGAAATATGGTGAAACTTCTACAAATGAAATAAAGATGATTCCAGATGAAAATTATGAGATCATTGGAATTACAGTAAATGATGAAGAGTATAAGTATACTGCAAATGATGATGGAAGCTATACAATGCCTGCATTTACAAATATGACAGAAGATAAGCATATTGTTGTAACATATTCGTTAAAAGATAATAAAATTATAATTAATAAAGTAGATAAAAATACTAAAGCTAAATTAGCAGGTGCTGAATTTAAATTAGATCAGATAGAAGAGAGAACTGAGCCAAATAACGCAGATATATTAGGCCCATTAACAGATAATGGACAAGAATATGTAAAAACTGATATTGGTACTGAAGTTACGGGAAAGATAGGAAGCTTAACTAATAAAGGAACATATCATTTTGTTCAAAATGATGATGGAACATATACACCAACAAATAGTAAAACATATCAAACAGCAAATGGCGGAACAGCAGGGATAAGTTATTCAACGGCCAATTCATATATACCAATAGATTTAACAGGAGTAACAGGAAAATATGCTATAGTTGTTAATGCAAGTTGTTCAAGTCAATTAAGTTGCGATTATGGGTACGCAACAGTTACAACAACTACAACAGCTCCAAAATATTATTCAACAACAGGAAGATTTATGTATATATCTGGAAGTGCGGAGAAAAAAGAATATATGTCAGCCGTATTGCAAGGTGGAAAAAAATATTATTTACATCTTGGGTATTATAAAAACGGGTCAATTGATTCATATGAAGATCAAGTAATAATTAATTCTGTAAAATTATATAATGCTTCAGAAAAAAATGTTAAATATAATTTTATAGAAAATAACGGAAAATATGAGTCTAATAATACGGGAGAAGATGGTACAGTAGCTAATTCATATATGACAGTTGATTTAACAAAATATTCTGGAACTTATAGTTTGATTGTAAATGCAAAAATTTCTAGTCAAAGTTCTTATGATTATGGGTATGCAACAATAACAGATGATTTAACAAGACCAAGCCTTTATGATTATTCTGGAAGATTTATATATATTTCCGGAACAGTAAATGCAAAAAATTATACATCAGCTGTATTGCAAGGTGGGAAAATTTATTATTTACATTTTGGATATTATAAAGACAAAGATACTTCTTCAGGAGATGATAAATTTACTATTAATAGTGTAAGTATTTCATTAAATGATTCTTATTTATATCATACAACGGTTGAAACTAATTCAGAAGGTCAAGCTATAACACAAATACCTTTTGGAAAGTATAGTGTAACAGAAACAAAGGCTCCGGAAGGATACGTATTGAATTCAACGCCTACAATTATTGAATTTAGAAGTACAGATGGAGCTGTACATGAATTTACAATTGAAAACGAAGAAAAAGCTAAATTATTAGTTCATCACTATATTAAAGGTACAACAACTAAGTTGGCTGATGATGAAACGTCAGAAGGTACAATTGGTGAGCAGTATACAACGTCACCACATTTGGATTTTGAAAAGTATGAGCTTGAGAAAGATTCAAATGGTGAGTATGTACTTCCTGCTAATGCAAGTGGTACATATAAAGAAGGTACAACCGAGGTTACATATTATTATGTTGAAAAGAATATTCCATTAACGGTACATCATTATATTGAAGGTACAACTGATAAAGTTCCATTGAAGGCTGGTGGAACTGCGAGTGATGTTACTGGAAGCGGAAAAGAAGGTGAAAGTTATACAACAAGTGCAATTGCAAATGATAAATTAAGTGATGAATACGAACTTATTGAAACACCTTCAAATGCAAATGGAACATATAGTGGAAATGAAGTAATTGTAACTTATTATTATAAAAAGGTTGAAAGAAAAGTTAATTTAATAAAATATAAAGAAGATGGTAAGACACCATTAGCTGGTGCTAAGTTTAAAATCAATGGAGTTGAATATACAACAGATGAAAATGGTAAGATAAGTACGACGTTAAATGCTGGAACATATGATGTAACCGAAATTGAAGCTCCAACAGATTATAAATTGCCATCAAATCCAACGACTAAATTAACAGTTACAAGAGATACAAACGAAGCCTTAATAAATATTACAAATGAGAAAAAGACTGGTACTGTAACAGTACATCATTATATACAAGGAACAACGACGAAGGTTCCATTAGCAGATGGAAGTACAGCTGATGATGAAGTTAAGACAGGAAATGTTGGAGATATGTATGCTACAAAATCTGTAGATAACTTATCAGAAAGATACGAACTTGTTTCAGAACCAAGCAACGGAAGTGGTACGTATATTGATGGAAATATTGAGGTAATCTATTACTATAAAACTATTCCAACATCAGTAATTGTTCATCATTATTTAGAAGGTACAACTACAAAGCTTGCTGATGATGTAATTCATGATGGTATTGTAGGAGATAATTACACAACTGGTGTAGCAACTGTGGATAGTAAATATGAAGTTGTTGCAATTCCTGCAAATGCAAATGGCAAAATGACTAGAGAACAGATAGTGGTAATTTACTATTATAGAGTAAAAGATACTTCAGTTTTAGTTCATCACTATAAAGAGGGAACATCAGAAAGTTTAAGTAAAGATGTAACAATACCTGGTAAGGTTGACGATGATTATACAACAAGCGTTGCTAGTGATATACCAAGTAAGTATGAATTAGTTGCTACTCCAACGAATGCAAGTGGTAAGATGACTGTAGCACAGACTGTTGTAACATACTACTATAGATTAAAAACAACCGGTGTAGATGTTCATTATTATAAAGAAGGAACAACTGAGAAAGTTTCTAAAGATGTTGCAATTGAAGGACGAGTTGATCAAGCTTATACAACAGCACCAGCAACAGATGTTGCAAGTAAGTATGAATTAGTTGAAACACCAGCTAATGCAACAGGTACAATGACAGAAAGTAGAATCACTGTAATTTATTATTACAGATTAAAAGATACAAGCGTATTAGTACATCATTATTTAGAAGGAACAACAACAAAACTTGCAGATGATGTAACTATAAAAGGAAAGGTTGATAGTAGCTATAAAACAGTAGCTAATACTGATTTACTTGCAGGAAAATATGAGCTAGTTGCAGAGCCAACAAATAAATCTGGAACGATGACAGAGGCTCAAATAGTAGTAATTTACTATTATAGAGTGAAAGACACATCAGTTCTAGTACATCACTATATTAAAGATACAACAACAAGTTTAAGTGATGATGTAACAATAAAAGGTAAAATTGATGATAAATATACAACTACAGTTGCAAATGATATTCCAGAGCAATATGAATTAGTTGCAGAGCCAACTAACAAATCTGGAACAATGACTGAAGAGCAAATAGTTGTAACATACTATTATCAATTAAAGAATTATCCATATACAGTAAACTATTTGGAAAAAGGAACAGATAATGTGTTGCATGAACCAAAACAAGGTGGAGCATTGACTTATGGAAGTACAGTAAAATCAAGTGATGAAAAGATTAATATAAATGGATATAATTTCGACAGCTATGATAAAGAAACATTAACAATTGGAACGATTAACAATGTAATTAATATTTATTATGCGAAGAGAACAGACTTAAGTTATAAAGTTAATTACTTAGAGAAAGGTACAAATAAAGTATTACATGATCAAAAAGTACAAGGTGGAATGACATTTGAATCAGAGATTACATCAAGTGATGAGGTAATCGATATTGATGGATATAACTATGATTCAGTAGACAAAGCAACATTAAAAATAACAACAGGTGAAAATGTAATCAATATTTACTATACAAAACGTAACGATTTAAGTTACACAGTAAATTACTTAGAAAAAGATACAAATAAAGTATTGCATAATCCAAAGAACCAAACAGGAATGACATTTGGAGATATAATTA